>CAIKQM010000621.1 GCA_903829565.1 uncultured Planctomycetota bacterium | reverse complement strand
CGTCTGAAACGATCCACAGGTTGTGGCGCGCCGCGAACTCGGACAGCGCGCGCACCTCGGCGTGCGTCATGACATAGCCCGACGGATTGCTGGGCGAGTTGAGCAGTAAGCCTTTGGTCTTCGGTGTGATGGCGCGTTCGAGAGCAGCCAAGTCCGGACCGATGTCTGCGCGCGGCTTCACGAGCACCGGCACACCACCTGCGTAGCGCACGATCTCGACGTAGCTGACCCACGCCGGCAGGATCATCAATACCTCATCGCCCGTCTCGATCAGCGAGAGCAACACGCCCGACAGCGCGTGCTTGGCGCTGTGGCAGACCGTGATCTCATTCGGCGCGTACTCGACACCACGCGTGGCTTTGAGGTGATCGGCGATCGCCTGGCGCAAGGCCGGCGTACCTTCGGCGGGCGTGTAGCGCACCTTGCCGCCGCGCACGCTCTTCGAGGCCGCGTCTTGCACCGCCGCCGGCGCATCAAAGTCGGGTTCGCCCACCGACATGTTCACGACATCGCGCCCCTCGGCGATGAGCTGCTTGGCACGCGCATCGAGAGCGAGGGTCGTAGAGAGGGGAATGGCGCCGACGCGGCTGTTAGGCCTCATCTGGACCATTGTCACCTCGTCAGGCCGCGTCGCGCAAGTCAGCGGGGAAGAAGTCGGCCGCAGTTCCGTCTAAAGCCGCTATGGCGGCGTTCACGACAGGCGATCGCTAGGCTACTGCCCATCCATGAGCTCGAAGAAGCGGCTACTCAAGATCACGGCCATTGTGTTGGGCGTCGTTGCCTTCACTGGCTACTTCGCCTTCTCTACCTTCCTGTTCAGCCCTTTGGAGGCTGATCTGGAGGCAGACGTCGCCGCTTTGGTGCCGCGCGATGTCGACTTCTACGCCGCGCGTGCGCGCAACGACGAGGCCTTCGGCGACTTCCCGCGCCTCGCGGTCCAGGATCGCATCGATCGCACGGATGCGTGGCAAACATGGATCAAGAGCCCCGAGTACGCCGACCTAGCGCGCGACATGAAGCTCGAGCAGTCGCTGACGCAGCTGGCGCAAGCCGCCGATCAGTTGCCGTTGGGGATGCAACCGCAGGATGTCTACGGCGGTGGTGATCTGGCCGTGGCGGGCTACTTCCGCGGCAAGGACCTGGCGCAGGCCGATTGGTGTGTCTACGGCCGCGCCAACTGGTTGGCCAAGCTGGCCGTGGCTTTGCTGAACACGCCCGATGTGATCGGCCTCAAGGAGCAAGGCTTCACCGTGGAGAACGGTGAAGGCTGGGTCGCGCTCAGCGGCTCGCGCTTGCCGCGCAAGCTCTACATCGCCCGCATCAAGGATGTCGTGATGGTGGCCACGCAGGCCGAACTGCCGCAGAAGGCGCGTGCGCTGGAAGCACAGGCCTTCGCGGACAGCTTCTACCAAAGCGCCATCTACTTCGATCATGTGCAGAATGCCGATCGCAATGCGGCTCGTGATGAGGTTGAGCTGTATGTGAACACCAAGAAGCTGCAGGAGGCCTTGCAAGTGCGTGGCCCGTTGCCCAATCCGGGCGCGCAGGACTTTGGTGAAGCGCTGCTCGGTCGTTTGGTGCAAGCGCCGGCGGTGAAGAGTGTGGTGGGCACGATGGATCTCTCGCAGGAGTTCCGTCTTGATGTGCATGGCGAGTTCACCAGCGAAGCCATCACACCCGAGATGGCGCGCATCTACCGTGCCCGTGGTTTTGACAACGAGGAGCTGTTGCGTGAAGGCGCCATCTTGGCCCCTGCTGATGCGGCGTTCTTCGCGTACTTGCGCGCACCTACGGGTGATCTGCTGCGCAACATGGTGGCCTCGATGGAACCCGCTTTGCGGACCAATCTAGAGGATCTGTTCCGCAACACCGGCAAGTACCCCACGCTCGATGGCCTTGTCAGCGAGCTGGATGGAGCACTGCGCGACCGTGCGGCCTTCATTGTGCGCCCCAATGACTACACGCCCGATCCCAACGGCCCGCCTAACGACGGCAGCGTGGTGCCGGCTTGGGCCTTGGTGTTGTGGCCCAAGAATGTCGACGCCGTGGTGGCCTTGCGCGACACCATCGGCACGAACTCTGCCAAGTTTGGTTTACAGGGTCGTACGCCTGGCGAAGCCGGCTACTTCCGCAACGTGTTGAACGAAGGCGGCGGTTTCGAGATCCGCGAGTTCTGGTCGCGCTTCGTGCCGGGCACGGGCATGATCGCGACGTGCAACGCAGGCGGCATGACGATCGTGAGCAATAGCTTCAAGATGTTGTCGCACATCTTGCTGACAGCCACGCAGAGCAGTGCGCAGTACCCGCGTCTCGCCGATGATCCGACCTTCCTGGCGTTGACGCGCACGATGCGCACAGGCGGTCACATCGCTGCGTACATCAATCCCAAGAGCCTTGTGCCGGTCCTGCGCCTTGGCGCGCGCCGCCAAGCCGAGGACGCGTTGGTGGTCGATTGGCGTGCCGAGCGTGCGCGCTTGGAGGACAAGGTGCTGCGCGAGCGCTTCCCTGGCGAGAAGCGCGGTCAGCTGTCGCCTGCGGTGCAAGAGCAAGTCGACGCCATCGTTGATCCGCAGCTCGAGAAGATGGAGCGCGACATGCAGACGCAACAGGTCCCGCAACTGATGGCTGCACAGGAGCGCCTGTACACCTACGCGTCGGCGATGCGTGCCGGCATGGTGATGCTGCGGCTCGATCCGAAGAGCTTTGAGCTAGCGGTGCGCGCGATCGTGCCGCTGCCAGAGTAGTCCGCACGTCGAGAAGAGTGGTGCCCCGGACTGGGATCGAACCAGCAAGGGTGATTAGCCCACAGGCACCTCAAGCCTGCGCGTCTGCCAATTCCGCCACCGGGGCACCCGAGTTTTCAGCGGGCGAAGAGCCTACGGGTGCTAGCGACGGATTGCAAGCACGAACCGTCCTCGGCACCATCACCGCCGCTATGACGTTCAACAATGTGCTCATCGGGCAAGCAGGCGGTCCCACCGCCGTCATCAACCAGAGTCTGTGGGGGGTGGTGTCCACGCTCTATGACTCCAAGAAGGTCGGTGCGGTGCTGGGTGCGCGGCAAGGTGTCGCGGGTGTGTTGAAGGGCGACTTGATCGACCTGCGTGCCACAGGGCGCCGCCGTTGGAAGTCCGTGGCTCAGACGCCCGGTGCTGCGTTGGGCAGCGTGCGCCACAAGCCCACCGAGGAGGAGTGCGCGCGCATTCTCGAGCAGTGCACGGCCTTCGGTGTGCGGCACTTTGTGTACATCGGCGGCAATGACTCGGCCGAGACGGCCATGCTCTTGTCGTCGATGGCGCGCACGGCCAAGCGTGAGCTTTCGATCTGGCATGTGCCCAAGACCATCGACAACGACTTGCGCGTCACGGACCACTGCCCTGGTTACGGATCTGCTGCGCGCTTTGTGGCGTGTGCGTTCCTTGGCGACGAAGAAGACAACCGTTCGCTCGGTGGGGTCAAGATCAATGTGGTCATGGGCCGCGATGCAGGCTGGCTTACGGCTGCGAGTGTGTTGGCGCGCCGTCATGAGGATGCGGGCCCGCACTTGATCTATGTGCCGGAGCGGCCGTTCTCATTGGAGGCCTTTGCGAATGAGGTCGATGCGGTTGTCAAGCGTATTGGACGCTGCGTCGTCGCCGTCAGCGAAGGAGTGCGTGATGCTGCCGGCAAACCCATCGTCAACAGTTCTGAGCGCGACAGCCACGGCAACTTGCAGTTGTCGGGCTCGGGGCAGCTTGGAGATCAGCTGGCGGCGTACTTGAAGGCCAAGCTGGGCCTCAAGCGCGTGCGTGCCGATACGCTGGGCTACTTGCAGCGCAGCTTCGCGGGTTGTGTATCCAAGGTTGATGCGGCCGAAGCTTTCGAAGTGGGTCGCACCGCGGCCAAGGCGGCGTTGAAGGGCAAGCTGGAGGGCGGTTCGGTGGCCTTGTTGCGCCGTGAGGGCAAGAAGCGCTACGAAGCCGAGTGTGCCCTCATCGATCTGGCGCGCGTAGCGAAGGTGACGCGCCCGCTGGAGGCGCAGTTCCTTGCAGGCAACAGTGATGTGACCCCGGAGTTCGCCGCATGGCTGTCCCCGTTGGTGGGCGACTTGCCCGTCACCGAGCGACTCTTGCACAAGTCTTGGACACGCTGAACGAGAACGCGTACTGAGGAGATCGCGGAGAGTCGCTAGAATGCGGGCATGAAGACCGCTCTCGTCCTCGTGCCGTCCGCGCTCCTCGTGGTGCTTGCTGCTGTGTCGGCGCAGGATGCCGCTCCGGCTCCCGCCAAAGGTGTCAAGGTAACTGGACGCGTGCTGTACGACGGGCCCAAGCCGGAAGTGAAGCCCCTGTCGGTGACGACAGACCAGGCCAAGGGCTGCTGTGCAGACGGGAGCAATGTCGATGCGGTCGATCCTTCGTTGTTGGTCGATGCCACGAATGGTCTCAAGAACGCCGTCGTGGAGATCGATGTCAAAGACGCCAAGATCGCGATTCCCAAGGAGCCGATCGTGGTGGACCAGCGCAAGTGCGTGTTTGACCCGCATGTGGTCATCGTGCCGGCCGGTGGTGCGGTGCGCTTCTTGAACAGCGATGGTGTGGCGCACAATGTGCGTGCCCAGTCACTCAAGAACGACTCGTTCAACAAGACGATGGCGCCCGGCGGCAAAGACGAGGTCGTCTTCGCCAACGCAGACAAGATCAAGATCAACTGCGACTATCACCCGTGGATGAGCAACTGGGTGTACGTGACTGACAAGCCCTTCCATGCGTTGACGTCTGCGGACGGCAGCTTTGGCGTGGAAGGCGTGCCGGCTGGTACTTGGAAGGTGAAGGTCTGGCACGAGACCTTGGGGCGTGGTGAAGGTGAAGTGACGATCAGTGCGGACGGCAAGGTGTCGGCACTCGAACTCAAGCTTGCGCCCAAGAAGAAGAAGGCCTGAGCAACCAAGCCTGCGCGGTCGGCTTCAGCCTTGGCCTTCTTGCCAGCGTTGCAGTGACTCGCCGACGGCCAACAAGTTGCTGGCCGGGGTCCAAGGATGCAGCACGCGGGCGGCTGCATGCAGCAACTCGCGATCAAGATGAGCGTACTTGGCCTCCTCGTCGGCTAGGCCATCGGCGCGCTGTTGCAGCGATTGAGCCACGAGGGCGAGCATCATGTCGCGTTGCGCCGGAGGCAGCTCCAAGGCCTTTTGGACGGCGGGAATGAGGTGCGCTGCGTAGGCCTCGGGGAGACCGATGTCGCGGCACATCTGTGCGAGTGTAGAGCGAGCTTGCATGAGAGGAGTCCTGAGGTTGACGCACCGAGTGAGGTGCTTGACCGAAGACTACTCCCGATTGCGAAGCTGTTAAGACATTCTCCTTACCTGCACCAAGGGTCAGTGGAAAACAGCGCAGCTGCTGCCGGGTGGAAAGAAGTTCCTGCTGCGCGAGGGGAGCCTCGCTCAGACCTCTACAGAACCGCGCAACTCGGCCGCGAGCGTGATGAGCTCTTCCACATCGCGCTGTTGCAAGCCCAGCGTCTGCGTGGTGACACGATCAAACACGGCGGTGGCGGCTTCCAGATCGCCGTCTTCTACCAAGTGCACACAACGGTTCACGCGTTCAATCAAGAGCGCTGCTGGTTCGCGCTCACAGCGCTCGGCAGGACCATGGTGCAGCAGAATCGCATTGGCCATGGCTGCCGGTAGGCCCCAGCGTTGCGCGACGACATGCCCCACCTCAGCGTGATCAAAGCCCAAGTGTTCGCGCTCGACATGATGCAGCGGCAGGCTGCGCTCTCGAGCTTCGTTGACGACCTGCAGGTAGCGCTCGCGCAAGTTGTCGAGCAATACCACCTTGCCCAGATCATGCAGCAAGCCGCACGCATGCAACTCTTCGGGCGCAAGGCCGATCGAACCGCGCGCTTTGCGGCCTGTTTGCTGGCATAGCTGCGCTGTCGCAATCGAGTGCCGCCACAGCGCATCCAGATCGAGACCGCCACCAGAGAGGTGCTCGAACTGACGGATCACCGAGGCTTGCATCACCACACCGCGCAACACGCGCACGCCTAGCACCGAGGCAGCGTGTTGCGTCGACACGACCTTCTCGCGCAGTCCGTAGAAGCTGCTGTTGGCAATCTTCAGCACCTTGGCGGCCAGTGGCGCATCTTGCGCTACCACCGCGGCGATGTCGCGCACGCCTGCATTGGGGTCCTCGAGCAAGCGCTGGATGCGCTGCACTACGCTCGGAATGGTCGGGATAGCAAAGTTCTGTGACAGAACAGGTGAGCCAGGCTTGATGGTCATGGTGCAGGACGGTGGTGGCGTCCGCAGGGTGCATCGGGCACCGCTAGGCCCACTCTTGAGCATTCGAGGTGGAAAGCGTTTCCGCCTCGGACTCTGGGCATCAAGCCCTTTTGCATACCTGGTCGATGCACGGAGGACGCGCGCTCCCGCGCCGCACCATGTTGTTCCTCACCCGCACGCTTGTGTACGCCGGACTCGCGCTCTTGTGCGTGGCTCCAGCCTTGTCTGTGCCCGGAACGGCACGTCGTATGGAGTTGGAAGATCTGGTGCGCGTGTGTGACCTCGCTGTGGAAGGCCGCGTCGTCTCCATGCGCGCGGTTCGCGATGTGCGCGGACGCATTGTGACCGAACATGTGCTGCATGTGCGCCGCACGCATGTGGGTCTTGCGAGCACCTTGCGCACGGTGCGCTTGCCCGGAGGAACCTTGCCGGACGGCACAGGCTTGTTGGTTCCGGGCATGCCACGGCTGGAAGTCGGCCACGAGTGCGTCCTGTTCCTTTCGAGCGAAGACACGCAAGGCACGCGCATGCCGGTTGGTCTTGCTCAAGGCGCTTGGCGCGTGACCAAGACCAAAGATGGCTTGCGGCGCGTGATGCGCGCCATGGAGGGACTAGCTGTGGTCGATGGTGCCCGCGTCGGTGAGGCCGAGACACACAGCCAGTTGGATTATGCGGTGTTTGTGGCGCGCGTCGAGGCCGCCAAGTCTCTGCGTCCTGTAAGCACACAGCCGGTTGTCAAATAGCCATGACACGTCTAGCGACCATGGCGTGGATCGGTCTTGGTGTTGCGCTGGCAGGTCTTGCCGCCGCGCATGTGCGCCTGACCAATCCGGGCAATGGCGCCGCCTTGCGCTGGTCGAATCCGTCGAGTGTTTCGGTCGTGATCTCCTCGGCGGGGTCCGACGATGTGTCCGATGAATCCGACACGGCAGCCGTGCGCTTGGCCGTGCGCGAGTGGAACCAAGTTACGGGCACCACCGCCCAGTTATTGGAGAACGCCAACCCGTCAGCGCGCGCTCGAATGGATTGGCAAAGTGATGACCTGCACATGGCGTGGTTTGATGAGGCCAACTCGTCCGAGTGGTTCTCTACAGGCGCTGGTGTCGTGGCGATCACACCGATTTGGTTCAACGCCTCGGGTGTCATCACGGACGCAGATGTCATCTTCAACGGGCGCGATTGGCGCTTCACCACCAGCGGCGTTGCAGGGCGTTTCGATGTGCAAGCGGTTGCCACGCATGAGCTGGGTCACTTGCTCGGGCTCGATCACTCACCGCATTGTGCGGCCTCGATGTACCCGTGGGTGGATCCAACCATCGTGACGCAGCGCACCGTAGCGAGCGATGATGTCGCCGGCGTGCGCCATGCGTATCCACTCGGCTCTTGGCCCTCTGTGACGGGACGTGTGCTGCGCGTTGATGGCACACCTGTGCAAGGAGCGCACCTTGTGGCGCGCACGAGTGAAGGCACTCCGCTGGCGACATGCTTGAGCACCAGCGACGGCAGTTGGTCGCTGCGCGGCCTCTCGGCCGGCACATACACGCTGTATGCAGCGCCGTTGGATGGACCCGTAACGGCTAGCAACCTGACGACCTTTGGAGCGGTGGCGACGGATTTTGGCGCCACTATGCTCGGGTCCGTGGTGGTCGGCGTAGCGGGAATCACAGCAGTAGGGGAAAGCACGCTTGCTCCGGACCATGGCGTTTCGCTGGGTCGTGCGAGCGATGATCTGCCACTGCGAGTCGTGCCAGGCATGGCTCGCAATGCGACCGTACGCGGCAGTGGACTTGCACCAGGCTCGAGCTTGAGCACAAGCAATCCGCATGTGACGGTCTCAGATGTGGTCTGGCTGCATGCGCAAGTGCGCTTTGTCCTCGCTGCTTCGGCCGAAGCCCCGTGGGAGAGTCTCGACCTCGAAGTGCTCACCTCCACGGGCGAGCGGGCACTCGCAACCGGTGTTGTGGAAGTCACTCCGGCGAATCCTGTCGTGACGCAAGTGGAACCGCCGGTCGTGACACCGACCGGTGGCACTGCAGTCCTCGTGCGCGGAGCAGGGTTCCGCGCTGGTGTCGTCGCGGTCATGGGCGCGCACATCTATGCCGAGACGGATGGGCTGGAGGTTCTGGATGCCCAGACTCTGCGCATCGTCACGCGTCCTTCCAACGAAGGCCATGTGGACGTAGTCGTCATCGATCCTTCAGGCATTGAAGGACGCATGGTCGAAGGTCTGCAAGTGGCCGCTGTGCCCGCGATTGAGCTGGTCTTCCCGAATGCGGGCAGCGCCGAAGGCGGAACCGTAGTACATGTGACCGGTGTCGACTTTGAAGCCGGTTCGATGGTGTTGATTGATGGCGTGGTGCAAGACGAGATCGTGCAGGTGGATGCGCGCACGCTGCGCTTCCGCACGCGCCAAGGTCTCGCCGGTGCGCCTGCGGTCTTGGATGTGGTGTCACCTACGAAGGGCACCGCAAGTGCAGCGTTCCTGTACACCCAAGGCCCTGATCCGCTTGTGGCTTCGGTGTCGCCGCCGTCCGGTCCTGCTGCTGGCGGTGGTGAGTTGGAGATCGTCGGCGAGAACTTGCCCGAGGTACTGGAGGTGGTCTTCGGTGCGGATCCGGTGACTGGTTTGGGAGGTCAGTCCGTGACGGTGTCCAATCGGCTGGACAGCCGCACCTTGCGTGTGACCGTACCGCCAGGTGCGCCAGGTGTGATTGACCTTGTGGTCCGGGATCCTGCGGGCCTGCATGTGGCCGTTGCCGGTGCTGCGTACACCTACTTGGGCCCGGACTCCGGTCCCAGCACAGGTTGTTGGCTTGCGACTCGTCCTCTCACACCGAGCAGTGGGCTCGATGCGTTCTTGCCGGTGTTGCTAGCCTTGGCGTGGCTCCTGCAACGCGGTAGGCTGCGCTCGTATGATCGATCAGCCGAGCCAGCGTCAACCCGTCATTGCGTTTGACATCGAAGTTGCCGGCTATCTGTGGGAGGAAGTCGACGAAACCACGCGCGGGTATCTCTTGTCGCGTGCGCGTGACGAGCACGATCGCGCGGCGGTGCCCGAGCGCACAGGCTTGTACCCCGGACTTGGCAAGATCATTGCCATCGGCATGTGGTTGGTGGCTGATGATCGCGGCATGATCCTCCTCGAAGGTGCTCACCACACCGAGCGCGACTTTGAACGCGTCAAGGATTCCAAGGTCTATCGCGGCGACGAGAAGCAGTTGCTTGAGAAGTTCTGGCAGCTGGTGGGGCGCAATGCGCAAGGCCGCGTCCCGCGTTTGGTGTCCTTCAACGGTCGCGGCTATGACGCGCCGATGTTGATGATCCGTTCCGCACAACACGGTGTGAAGCCGTCACGCAATCTGTTGCCCAAGCGCTGGGAGATGCGCGATCACTGCGACCTCATGGAGGTGTTCAACTTCCAAGGGGCCACGCGAGAGTCGTACGGTTTGGAGTACTGGTGCCGGCGTTTCGATGTCGAGAGCCCCAAAGGCTCCATCGACGGCAGCCAAGTCGCGCGCGTGTATCGCCAAGGTCGCATCGACGACATTGGCGAGTACTGCTTGCGCGATGTGCGTGCGACATCGCAACTGTACAAGCGCGTGGAACCGACGCTCTTGCCGCTGTTGTTGGGTGAGTGACGCTCTAGCGCACCTTGCCGAGCGAGTAGTCGAACAAGGCGCGGATGCCTGCTTCGTCCAGAGTGTCCAGCAAGCCTACGGGCATGCGTGACAGCTTCCACGGCCGGCGCACCACGATGCGCGCGCTTTCGACTTCGAGCTTGCGGCCAGCGGAGTCAACCAAGCGCACGATACCGTCGTGATCACTTTCCACGCGACCGACATAGAGATCGCCTTCGTCCGTTTGCAGCTCCGTGTCGGCGTACTGATCGGAGATCGTCTTGGAAGGCTCGAACAGGGCGTCAAGCAAGTCGTCCACGCCAAAGCGCGAGCCCAAGGTGGTGAGATCAGGGCCGCTGGAGCCGCCGGCACCATCGATGCGATGGCAGGCACTGCAGGTGGCACCGGCAAAGGCCGCTTGGCCGGCGGCGGCGGTGCTCGGGGCGCCGCGCTGCGAGAGGAGTTCACGTACCTCAGCGCGCGTCCAAGCACGCACAAAGCTAGCCGTGGCCGCCATGGGCGCAGTCGGGCTGTCAACCGGTTTGGACACGGCATCGGCCAAGTGCGCTAGTTGATCGGCCGGGATGGACGTCACGAAACGGTCGCGCATCCGTTCGGCATACAACTGCAAGGACTCGCCGCCGCGCATCAAGGGCAGCAGTTCACGCCAGCGCATCAAGAAGCGGCGCCGTTGGTCCAAGTCGATGGGACTTGCCATGCCAGAGAGCACATACGCCAAGTGCAGTTGGTCTTCCTGCTTGCGCGATGTTTCCAAGCGTCCCAGCAACGCTTCGATCGCCGCCGCGCCTCCGAAGTGGCCAAGCAACGAGGCGCGATCCCAGTCAGCACGTTCGTCACCACACCAACCCATGGCTTGCGCGCGCGCGTGCAGGGCGCTGCTCTCGTCTGCTTGCAGTGGTGCCAAACGCACACACGCTACATGCACCAGGCGCAACCACTCACGTCGCGCCTCGACGGTGGTGCTGGGCAAGGTGTTCAGTTGCGCCATGATCCACGTCCGCCGTTCGTTGGGCCAACGACGCAATCCAGCCAACACCAGCTCTGGTTCGGTGCAGCCGCGGGCAACCAGTGCATCGAAGGACTCAAGGCCAGCATGCTCCAGAGCCACGCGCGCGGCATAGGCCAACCAACGATCCGAGCTGGCGAGTGCAGCAGCTACGCGTGCTTCGTCGTCAGCTGTCCATGTTTGGTTTGGTGCGTGCAGTCGTTCCAGCGCGCGCCGTTCCATTAGTGCAGCACTGAGTGCCAGTGGCTCGGCGGCTACGGCGGTTGCGGCCTCCGTCCACGAGACGCGGTACAAGCCCGAACGAGTGCGTCGCCCGCCGGAACTGATCCACAGCGCACCGTCGGATCCCACCAAGATGTCGGTCGCCGGGAAGGGCGTGCCGCGCAGGAACGGCACTGCGGTTGCCGTGCTGCCGGCCCCGTCGTCCTGCACATCCAAGGCCCAGATCGTGCCGAAGGACCAATCACAGGCATACAGCGCTCTCTGCCAACGAGCCGGTGCCCGCAGGCCTGTACCGAACACCAATCCGGTAGGGGAGCCACGGCCCAAATCGGCTGTCGAGGGCAAGGTGTCAAGCCAACTTGTCGGCCACTTGGAGGAGCCTGTGCGCCAGCCAAAATCGGAACCGGAGACGGCTTGTGCAATGCGCACTGGACGGTACCACGGCGCGCCTACATCCCATTCCATGTCGGAGTCCCAGGTGTACAGCTCGCCACGAGTGTCGAAAGCAAGGTCATACGCGTTGCGATAGCCCATGGAGACCAGCTCGAAGCGCTCGCCGAGCTTGTCCGTTTTGACAATCCAACCGCCAGGCGCGCGAATGCCATTCGCATGTCCGCGCGGATCTTCGATGATGGGTGTCAAATTGTCTTCACCCCACAGCAGAGGTACGCGGCTCTGCGCGCATTCCGGCAAGGTGGTGTGATTGCCACCGACAATCCACAGCTGGTCATCTGGGCCGACCACCAACCCATGGGGACCATGCTCGCCACCGCCCTCGAACGCACGCAGGAGCCGCGGCGCATCAGGGATGCTGTCGCCGTCCGAGTCGTCCACACGCCACAAGCCTGTGCGCGCCGAATTGCTCTCGGCTACCACGCAGTACAAGGCACCGTCATGCCAAACGAGGCCATGTGCGCCACCGATGCTGGCCGGGATGCGTGCAAACTCCATGGGACGCGCGCGCATCGACGCACGCCACACAGCACCGTATTGGTCCGCTGCATACAGCACCGCATCCGGTGCTTCACACAACGCCACCCATGAACCTTGGCTGTCGGGATCGGGTTGGTGCAAGAGCTCGATGGCCCACCCCGGCTGCAGTTGCATGTCCTGTGCTTCCAGTGCGGCAGGTGTGGAGGCATCGCTGGTCGCTCCATCGGGATCATCCATCATGCCCCACGGCGCGACGCCCATCTGTCCGTAGATGTGCACTGGCGAGAAGCGCGCGGGATCCAGCTCTTTGGGCTCTGCACGCTTCCAATCAGCATCTTGGGCCAGACGCTGCGCCGTGAAGGATCCATCGCTGATCAAGCGCAAGCGCTTGCCTTCAGCACCTTCGATCAGCAACTCGCACCACGTACCCGCAGGACCACCATCGTTCTTGGCCAACATGGTGAGCGTATTCGCGCCACTCCGTACATGCGCTGTCACATCGACAGCACCCAACGCGCTCCACTCATCATGCACCAAGACACGCGCTTGGTTGAGCCACACAGCTACATGGTTGTCGGCACTGGCAAGCAAGCGCGCGCGTACCGGCTCGAACGGCAACGCAAACGAGCGCACAAAGGCCACCTGTTCGTCGTGCAAAGGCGAAGCCTGAGTCCACATCCACGAGGGCAGCGGACCGGGCGCGAGCCGCGGTTTGACCAAGGCCGGCGCCAGTTCCGTCAGCTGCGGTGCATCCGCGCTGGTGAGCTTGCGTACCTTGATCGAGCGATACGCAACCTCCATTGCAGGTCCTGCATGCAGCTGGAGTGCAAGCGCGCCGCGTACATGGCGTGCAGGTGCTTCATCCACCGTTTCGCTCATGCGCGTGCCATTGATCTCGAGCACGATGGTTCCACCGACGGCAACGATGCGGTAGGTGTTCCAGTCCTGTGAGCGCACCGCAGCCAAAAGATCGTCGGCTTGCGCAAAACGCCGTTCATTGGCACCCGAAGCTGAGTGCACCACGCGCAAGCCCCGCGTCGTCATCACGCCGCGCCCATCTTGTTCGTACAAGCAACCGGACCATGAGGCGCCATCCTCAATGTCTGCTTGCGGACCAGCTACTTGATGCGCTGGTAGCGCACGACTGCGGAACTGAATGCCGGAGTTGCCGCCTACAATGCGGTACTCGGCGATGAGCTCGAAGTCTTCGACCTCTAGGTCCTTGCGCACCAAGTAGGTCGTCTGGTCGCAAGGCACCTTTGTGCTGCTGCGTCCGACAATCGCACCGTCACGGACAGACCAAAAGCGACTGTCGCCCTCCCAACGCGCGAGGTTACGGTCCACCAGCTCGGTCCACTCGCCGCTTTGAGCATGGGCCGGGCCTTGGATCACCCACAGCGCCACAATCAGGGTAAGCAAACCGTACAGGTTCCAGCGGGCTTGGTGACTGGCTTGATGCATGGTCGAGACTCCTTGGGGGGACGGCAGGATGCTAGCGCAGAAGGTGGAGGCTTGGCGGTATCATCTCGCGTTCCTTGCGCCTGTGCGAAGGACCAAGCTATGAGCGCCGAATACAAGCCTATCCCCGCCGCCGACCGCGCCCGACGCAGCGGTGGACGCACGAGTCCGTGGATGAAGTGGTTGCTGCTGTTGTTGGTCATCGCCGTCCTGTGGATGGCGTTTGGTCAAGCGTTGGTAGAGCGCGTGACCGATGCGGGCAAACCAGTCGTCAAGACCGCGCGCGTGGAGCAACGCAGCGCTGGTCAAGTGGCCGCTGCAGTTGGAGCTTCTTCGAACGGCTACATCGTGGCCAAGAAGCGTGCAGCGTTGTCCGCCGACGCGCCGGGACGCATCGTGGAGATGAACGTCGAGGAAGGTTCGGTTGTCAAGGAAGGGCAAGTGGTCGCGCGGTTGTATAGCGACGAGTACGCTGCCAACTTGCGGCGAGCTCAGGCCGATGTGGCCACTGCACAGGCATCTGCGGATCGTGCCACGCGTGATCTGGCTGCGGCGCGGGCTGCGGTGGAGACCGTCAAGAGCACCGTGCAGCCTCTGCAAGAAGACTTGACACAGTCACGTGCTGCCTGGGCTTTGGCGCAGACACTGCGTGATCGCGCGCAGCAGACCTTGAGCACAGGTGTAGGTACGCTGGATGCACTGCAACGCGCACAGGGCGAGGTCGATGTCGCCGCCGCGCGCGTGGCGGCTGCGAAGGCCCGTGAAGCCTCCGCGCGCGCTGGTGTGACGGAAGCCGAGGCACGCGTAGCGAGCTTTGAGGCCGCGCTTAATGAGGCCAATCGTCGCATTGAATCGTTGGTTGCATCCCGCGACCTAGCTCAGGCCACTCTGGACAAGACGATGGTCAAGGCACCCTTTGATGGCGTGGTCGTGCTCAAGGATGCGGAGGTAGGCGAAGTCGTAAGTCCCAATGTGGTTGGCGGCACGAGTGCGCGTGGTTCCGTGGTGACGATGGTCGACTTCGCTTCCTTGGAAGTGCAGGCCGAAGTCCCTGAGACATCGTTGTCGAATGTGCTCGAAGGCGCTCAAGCGCAGATCTACCTCGACGCGTATCCGGACAAGGCCTACGCCGGCAAGGTGGATCGTATCTGGCCCACAGCCAACCGCACCAAAGCTACGGTCGAAGTGCGCGTGGCCTTCATGGAGCGCGATGACAAGCTGCGCCCCGAGATGGGGGCACGCATTGTCTTTGCTCCCAAGGAAGCAGCAGCGGCGCCGGCGAATGAAGCGCGCATCCTCATTCCTGTAGAAGCCTTGGTCGAACGCGAAGGATCCACCTTTGTCTGGGTGGTGGACGGCCTCATCGCGAAGAAGCGCACCATCGAGTTGGGTGACAAGCGCGCTGGCAAGGTCGCCGTGCGTTCGGGGCTCAGCGCTGGTGAGACCATCGTGGTGTCTGCACCATCTGATCTGCAAGACGGCGCCGCAGTGCGAGTCGAAGGGAAGTAGCTCGATGGCGCTGATTCAGCTGCGCAAAGTAGTCAAGACCTACACACGCGGTGGTGAAACCTTGCGCGTGTTGGATCAGTTGGATCTCGATATGGAAGCCGGCGGCTTCTATGCGCTGATGGGGCCTTCAGGTTCGGGCAAGACCACGTTGCTCAACTTGATCGGGGGGCTCGATCGCGCGGACGAAGGACAGATCGTCATCGATGGGGAGGACATCGCCGCGATGCGCGGACCGGAGCTCGCCGAGTGGCGTGCAGAGAAGGTTGGTTTCGTGTTCCAAGGCTTCAACCTGATTCCTGTGCTTACGGCGCAAGAGAATGTGGAGCTGCCGTTGCTGCTGACCAAGCTCTCCCGGTCGCAGCGTCGCGAACATGCCCAGACAGCACTGGAATTGGTGGGCTTGGGTGATCGTCGTACGCACCGGCCGTCGCAGCTTTCGGGCGGTCAAGAACAGCGCGTCGCCATCGCACGCGCCTTGGTGAGTGATCCGATGTTGGTGCTGGCTGACGAACCCACAGGCGATCTCGACCGCAAGTCAGCCGATGATGTCTTGCGCTTGCTGCGGCAGCTGAACGAGCAATACCAGAAGACGATTCTGATGGTGACGCACGACATGGCAGCTGCCCAGCAAGCGAAGACCATCGTGCACATGGACAAGGGGCGCCTCGGCAGCATCGAGCAGTTGCGCTAAGCCTATGCCCCCGCTGCAACTTGTCTGGCGCAACTTGCTCAAGCGTAAGACGCGCTTTGTGCTGACGACCTTGTCGTTGGCCATCGCGGTCTTTCTCTTGTGCGTGCTGCAGAGTCTGGTCGTGGCCTTGAATGCCGGCGTAAAGGCCGCTGCGGTCAACCGCCTGATCGTGCAGTCCAAGGTGTCGCTCTTCGTGTACTTGCCGCAGAGCTACGGCCCCAAGATCGAACAGGTTGAGGGCGTCGAAAGCGTCATGCGCTGGAACTGGTTTGGTGGTTACTACCAAGACCCCAGCAACTTCTTCGCCCAGTTCGCGTGTGACCAAGAGAAACTGCGTGCGATCTACCCTGAGATCGAAGTGATCGATGGCGCGTGGGAAGACTTCCTCACCGATCGCAAGGCTTGTCTGGTGGGTGAAGCGACCGCCAACAAGTACGGGCTGCGGGTCGGTGACAACTTCCCCATCATTGGCGCGCTCTTCCCCAAGACCGACGGCACCACGTGGGACTTCCGCATCGCGGCCATCTACAAGTCGACCAAGAAGAACGTCGATGATGCGACCCTGTTCTTCCACTACAAGTATCTTGAGCAAGCTCTCGAGTCCGGTGAAGGCAGCGGCCCGGAGGGCGTGGGCATCTTTGTGGTGCAGACGGCACCCGGTGCGGACAACACCGAGGTGATGTCCCGCATCGATGCTCTGTTCGAGCAAGGTCCGCAGGCTGTGCAAAGCACTACGGAAGCCGAGTTCCAAGCGCAGTTCGTCTCGATGATCGGCAACGTGCCGCTGTTCGTTTCCTCCATCGGCGGCGGTGTGATGGTGGCGATCTTGCTGGCCGCTTTGAACACGATGCTGATGGCTGCACGCGAACAAACACGCGATGTGGGTGTATTGAAAGCGCTGGGCTTCGGTGATGCCGTCGTGGGCAACATGCTGCTGATGCAGAGCCTGGCCATGTGCTTGACGGGTGGCCTGCTGGGCATCGCGCTGGCCGTGGGTAGCGAGGAACCCATGTCAAAAATGCTAGGCACTGTGTTCCCCGGCTATGAAGTCACGCAAGGCACGCTGCTGACAGCGGCCCTTGTCGTCGTGGGCATCGGGTTCCTTGCAGGCATCGGCCCTGCGCTGCGTGCGCGCAGCATGTCGGTCATCGCTGCGCTGCGGAGGACGGGCTGATGGCTTTCGTACCGCTGTCCTACAACCTTCGTAGCTTGCTGGTTCGCCGCTCCGCCACGCTGTTGACGGTGCTGGGTATCGGCGCCACGGTTGCTGTGCTCGCCGGCGTGCTGGCCTTGCAGCAGGGCTTCGCGACGCTGTTTGAAGAGAACGGTCGTGACGATGTGTGCGTGTTCTTGCGCCAAGGTGCGACGAACGAAGGCGATAGCGTCTTCTCGCTGGAACGGGCGCAGATCCTCATGAAGTCGCTGCCGGACATCGAGCGCCCGGAGGATGGGCAGCCGCTGGTGTCGTCGGAGATGTATCTGGCCGTTCGACGCTTCAAGTTGGATGGGGGCGAGACCAATGTGCCCATCCGCGGTGTGCAGCCAGGCACCTTTGCCATCATGCAGACCGATCTGCGCATCGAGTCTGGCCGCAACTTTGTGCCCGGTGCCGATGAAGTCATCGTCGGCCGTAAGTTGGTGGACCGCATCCGCGATTGCGAGTTGGGCGACACCTTGGTCTTGAACACTACACCATTCAAAGTGGTAGGTGTTTTTGACCACCCCGGTCCCTACAAGTCGGAGATCTGGGGCGATCGCGATCGCATGGCCGAGGCGCTCGAACGCCCCGTCTTCAACCGCGTGATCGCCAAGCTGAAGCCGGGCACGGATCTCGCCGAGCTGAAGGAGCGCATGGAGTCCGATCCGCAAGTACCGTGCAAGGTGCTGACGGAGCGTGAGTATCTCTCGTCGCAAACACAAGCCTTCTCGTTTGTGTTGCGCGCACTGGGTGTCTTCCTGGCCGTGATCATGGGCGTCGCTGCTGTGTTCACCGCGACGAACACGATGCTGTCGGCGTTGGCCGCGCGCACGAATGAGATCGGCATCCTGTTGTCACTTGGCTTCAAGCCGTGGGCCATCTTCGTGTCGTTCCTGTTCGAGTCGTTGGTGCTGGGCTTGTTGGGCGGAGCGGCCGGTTGCTTGATGGCGTTGCCTCTCAACGGCGTCAACACAGGCGCCATGAACTTCCAGACCTTCACCGAGGTGGCCTTTGCCTTCCGTGTCACACCGGATGTGATGATCACGGCCGTCTCGTTTGCGCTGGTGCTGGGCTTGGTAGGGGGCGCGTTGCCCGCGTTGCGAGCTGCTTCTTTGCGTCCCACCGAAGCGCTGCGGCGCGATTGACCGCGTGACCG
>CAIKQM010000620.1 GCA_903829565.1 uncultured Planctomycetota bacterium | reverse complement strand
GCAGGCACGCGGTGGACTTCGTCGATGAAGAGCACCTCGCCCTTTTGGAGCTGCGTCAGAATGCCAACCAGGTCGCGCGGCTTCTCCAAGGCGGGCCCGCTGGTCGCGACCATGCGCGTGCCGAGTTCCGTGGCCAACACGCGCGCCAGCGAGGTCTTGCCCAAACCCGGAGGGCCCGAGAAGAGCACATGGTCGAGCGGCTCGTCGCGGCCTTTGGTGGCGGCGATGGCGATGCGCAAGTTGTCCAGCAGGCGCGCCTGGCCCACAAACTCATCCAGACGGGCCGGGCGCAGCGAAGCCTCAAGGTCCCGCTCGATGGCAGCGCTGCCGCCTTCCGCGCCGGTGTCTTCCAAGGCGTGCGGGTCGTAGATGTGGTCGCTGCGGGTCATGGTCTGCGGTCGAAGGTTCGCGCGGGATCCTAGCACCCGCGCTGCCCGTGTGCGGCAACGCACACAGAAGCTCTTGCTGGCTGATCGAAACCACCCCAGATAGGCGGGGTAGAAGGGGCCGCTGACCCCGCAAGGAGGTCGGCACGAAACTTGCCCCTCCGGAATGAGGTGACAAGCCCTAGCTCGACTGCAGGCCGGAGGGCCCTGCGGCGCGGGCTAGGGGGGATGGCTCCGACAGGTTCGGGCCGTCCTTTCGCGACCAGCCTCTTTCCCAGCGGCGCGCGACTTGGCATCCTGTTCCACCTTATCGCCCCCCCGCTCGCGAGGGTCGAGGCTACGCCTCGAGCCGTTCGCGAGACTGACATCACAGAACCGATCCACAGCGATGCAACACAGCGACCGGCTGAACAGCGACCAGCTGACGGCTACCTCGACCGCCCCTGCATTAGGCTCCCGTGCATTTGGCGCCGGCCTATCTGGTGCAGGCCTTTGCGTGGCCCTGACGGTGCCTTTGTTGGTGCCTTCCTGCGGTGGTGTCCTCGACTCGAGCCCGCCGCCGGAGCCGACGCCGCAGATTTCGCAGGTCTCCAACGGCTTCGGCCAGTTGCTGCCGTACCAGATTTTCGCGCTGAATGCCGATGGCCAGCCGACGACCAATCTGGTGTCGATCCGCAGCGAATCCGATCTGAACAACAACCTGCGCTCGAACAACCCGGTGCGCCCCGCGCCGCAGTTCCCCACATCGGCGACGCTGCCGAGTGGTGCGACGGGCAACCACTTCCTGCTGTGCGAGTTCACGGAAGCGGTTGACATCAATTCGATTTTGGATCCCTCGCCGGCCGCGCAAACGGCCGACGGCTTGACGGGCGCCATCACGCTCATTGGTCTGAATCCGCAGACCGGTCAAACGCTGCCGGTGCGCTCACGCGTGTTCGTCGGCGTCGAGTCGAACGGCAGCTCCTACGCCGCCACCTACGCCGGTATTGCCGCTGGTTCGCCGCCGCTGCTGCCCTTGCAGTTGTGGGTGCGCAAGGACGCAGGTACGGGTAACTTCGTGCCGGAGCCCGTCGACGGCAATCTGCCCGGCTTGGGCTACCCCGGCCTCGGCTCGACCTTCAGCGGTTACGAGAAGCTCGTGTCGCCGAAGTCGGTGGTCTTCGTGGCCGACACGGACGGCAACCTCGCGACTCCGGAAACCTTCCCGGCTGGCTTGCAGCTGAAGGTGCGCATCACGCAAGCGGTGCGCGGTACGAACGGCCGCAATGTGCCGACCTCGGGCGTGGCTGCGACGACCGTGGGTGCGGACACGATCCCGCCCGAAGTGGGTCAAACGCCGCCGCCTATCGTGCGTCCGGCCGTGACCCCGGGTGGTGGTGATCAGAACGTGGATCCCCAAACGGCGATTCGCGTGGACTTCACCGAGCCGATCCAGCCGTTGTCGCTGGGTGTGCTCGTGGGCAACACACCTGCGATTTCTCCCGCCATCCTGCTGCAGTATGGTCCTCCGTCGGCGCGCGTGACGATGCCCTTTGCGGTGCGTCCGCTCTCGATCTACGACTTCTCGTCGTTCGAGCTGCTGCCGGGCTACGTCTTTCCGGGCAGCGGTCCGTTGGACCAACAGTGCGGCGTGTACAACCGCGTCGATGTGGCCATCTCCACCAACGTGGTGCTGGACCTGACGGCGCAAAACGCCAACACGACCGGCCCGTTCACGAACTTCACCACGGGTGAAGGCCCGGGCATCATCAACGTGCCGGTGACCCCGGACGTGGTCTACGCCGGTCGCTTGGGTGCTTCGCCGGGCTTGTCGATCATCGACTTGAACGGCTTCGGTCAGTCGACCGGCAACCCCGAGTTTGACTCGACCTACCAGACCTTTGCCGCAGGTCGCTCGAACTTCCCGAACAACCCCAACGTCAAGCAGCAGGGCTCGGTCATGCGCCCGCAGCTGTTCCCCGGTACCTGCACCATCAATGGTGGCAGCGCGGGTGTGTTCACGCTGGCTCGCGACAGCTCGCTGTCGGACCTTGTCGTGCGCGCTCCGATTCTGACGAGCGTGGGGGACATGATGATCGGCCGTGGTTTGGACAGCGTGTTCAACAACGGTCCGGCTCCGTTCGGCTGCCAGGCGAACGGTGGCAACATCTGCGCCTTGACCGGTAAGAAGCGCATCTCGCCGGTGTTGAACGGTCAAACGGGCAACACCATGGGCCCGACGCAAGCCGGTCAGTTCGGCACGGTGCTCGATGGTTTCGAGAACTTGATGGGTTGGGCCCCGCACCCGAACCCTCCGCCGCTGACCTTCCCGCCGTTGTGCATCACGCCGTTCATCGGCGGCCAAGAGCCGACCTCGATCGACTCGCAGCCGAACCCGATGGCCGGTGGTCTGTGCACGGCGCCGACCTGCGCCGGTTTGACGAACCTGTTGACGCCGGGTGACTACTTCGGTCGTCCGCTCGAAGGCGTGCCGCCCTCGGGCTTGCTCTCGCCCGAGCAGAACAGCTTCTTCCTCGGACCATCGCTGCCGCAAGCCACGGTCAACCTGTGCGCCGACTTCCAAGTCCGCCAGCAGATCGGTCAGTACCTGTATGTGATCGACCGCGGTCGCCGCGAGATCGTGGTGTTGAACAGCAACCGCATGACGGTCATCGACCGCATTTCGGTGTTCGACCCGACCTCGATGGCGATGGATCCGAACGTGCGTACCCTCGCCGTTTCGAACCAGCTGTCGAACCTGGTGACCTTTGTCGACATCAACCCGCAGTCGTCGACCTTCAACGAGGTCACATCGCAGACGGTGGTCGGCCTGCGCCCGCGCGGCATCGCGTGGGACGGTGGCAACGAGGACATCCTCGTCGCCAACGAGGGCGAGAACACGGTTTCGATCATCTCGGCCCTGTCGCTGACGGTGCGCAAGGTGGTCCGTTCGCAGCTGAGCCAGCCGTTTGAAGTTGCGATCACGCAGCGTCAACCGTGCTTCGGCTTCAACCGCAACGTGTACTTCGCCTACATCCTGAACCGCAACGGTCGCGTCGCCATCATGGAGTCGGGCCCGAACACGGTGAACGGTTGGGGTTACGACGACATCATCGGCATCAGCACCGAGACCTTCCAGCAACCGAAGACGATGCAGCTCGACCCCGTCGACTTGCGTGGTGCGGTCTGGATCGTGCACGAAGGTCCGATCATCAACGGCAACGCCGGCTCGACGGGCGTCGGCGCCGTGTCGAAGTTCGTGCCGGTGTCGGGTGTGCAGGGTCAGCTGGCTTTGAACAGCCAGTCGTTCCTCACGCCGCAGCTGCGCGACCTCGCCTTTGGTGTGCAGGTGTCGCTCAGCTCGACCGCCGGTCAGTTGTCGGGTATCCCGGTCGACATCGCGTTTGACAACCAACGCACGGTGTCGGCGGTGACGAACTTCTTCACGCCGTTCAGCGCCGGCACGCCGATCCTTGCCAACGGCAAGGCCATCGTGCGCGGCTTCTGCAACGGCATCCAGAACGCATCGGAAGCCAAGTACCTCTTCGTCGCCGTGCCGAACGCTACCTCGGGTAACGGCAGCATCGACGTGGTGGACTTCGCCGTCGGACAGCGCATCGACACCAACCCGTTCGTGACGGGCGTGCAGTCGATTCCGGCTCCGAACGTGACGTTCTTGGCGGATTACTTCCGCCAGTAAGACGCGCGCCGCAAGGCCTTGTTTGAGCAGGAGGCGTCGCACATGCGGCGCCTCCTGTGTTTGTGCACGAACTGCTTGGCTATTGATCGCGCGAGGTCCGCGCGAGGCTCGCGGTGAAGGTGCGCAGAACCTACCCTGTACGACCTCATGCCCGATCCCGTACAAGTCGAGTCGATGTTCGCCCGCATTGCGGGTGTGTACGACTTGCTCAATCGGACCTTGTCCTTGGGTATCGACCAGCGTTGGCGCAAGCGCATGCTGGCGGCCTCGGGTGAGGTGCGCGGCCGCGATGTGTTGGATGTGTGCTGCGGCACGGGCGATGTGGCCTTGTTGTATTCGCGTCACGGCGCGCGCGTGGTGGGTGTGGACTTCACCGCGCCCATGCTCGAACGCGCTGTCAAAAAGGCTGGACGTGCTGGGTTGGATACGCGGTTTGCGCGTGGCGATGCGATGCAGTTGCCCGCGGCGACAGCCAGTTGCGATGTGGCCACGATTGCTTTTGGTATCCGCAATGTGGCCGATCGCATGGGGGCATTGCGCGAGCTGTTGCGCGTCGCGCGGCCTGGCGGGCGCGTGATTGTGCTGGAGTTCAGCATGCCACCTGGGGCGATCATGGGCCGCTTGTATCGCTTCTACTTCACGCGCTTGTTGCCGTTCATCGGCCGTATGGTGTCGAAGGACAAAGAAGCCTACGAGTACTTGCCGCGCACGGTGCTCGCGTGGCCGGCACCTGAGCAGTTCGCAAACGAGATGCGCACTGCAGGCTTGGAGCAGGTCGAGTGGACGCTCCTCACGCGCGGCATTGCGTGCCTGCATGTGGGGCGCGTGCCGGCGGGTGCCCACAAAGGTGCCTGAGTCCATGGCGCGCGAGAAGGAAGCAACACCGGACGCACCCGCAGCGTCTTGGTTTGCGCGCGACTTGCCGCTGGGGCTGTTGGCCTGCGTGCCGTTGTTGTTGGCGTACGAAGCGGCCACTGCTTCGACGGGCGGTACTTGGCGCAACAGCGCCGAGATGCTGCTCACGCTGCCGTTGCGCGCGTTGGGCGAGTACGAGTTGTTGGCACGCCGCCTTGCGCTGCTGGTCATGGCGTTCGCTTGCGTGTGGCGCTTGTACGCACCCGACTATGCTCTGGTGCAGCGCACGGCGCGCGTCATTGCCGAAGGGGCGGCGTGGGCACTGGTCTTTGGGCCCGCCGCACTGGCTCTGCATGCGCTGCTGGATGCACCGGTGCCGCGTGCGTTGTTGTCCACGGAACTGCCACCCATTCCCGACATGGCTTTGGTGGGCATCGCCTGCGGTGGTGCGGCGTGGGAGGAGTTGCTCTTTCGTGTGGTGCTCCTTGCGCTAGGTGCGCGTGTAGCCGCGCGCTACTTGGCACCCTTGGCCGGCACAGGCCGCGCCGGTCGTGCGTTGGCCTGGTCGACAGCCATGGTGCCCGTGGCCTTGCTCTTTGCCGCCTCGCATCTGTCGGCCGTCAACGGCCTCTTTGGCCGAGGTGGCGAACACTTTGATGCGGCCTTGTTCGCCTGGCGCACCTTGTCCGGCATCTTGCTGGCAGTGCTGTACGCTTGGCGTGGAGTCGGTGTAGCGGCCTGGTGCCACGCCACCGTCAACGCACTGCTCTTGATCGGCGCCTCACCCGGCGTTTTCCTCTGAAAGGACAGCATGACGCGCTACTTCCTCGGCATCACTGGGGCCTCTGGTCATCCTTACGCAGAGGCTTTGCTCAAGGCCTTGGTGGACTGCGGGCATGAGGTCGACATCGCGATCACCGAAGCAGCGGCCAAGGTCATGCGCCACGAGTTGGGTCTAGACCCCGGTGCGCGTGGTGAGCTGTTGAAAGCCGCCTTGCCTGCGTGGATCGGTGCCGAACGCGCCGCCAAGGTGCGCGTGTTCGGCAGTGATGCCATCGAAGCACCACCGTCGTCGGGCACGGCGTTGACTGGTGGCGTCATCATCTGCCCGTGCAGCATGGGCACGATGGCGCGCGTGTCGGTGGGCTTCTCTTCGAACCTTGTGGAGCGCGCCGCCGATGTGGCGCTCAAGGAAGGTCGCAAGTTGTTGATCGTGCCGCGGGAGACGCCGCTCTCGATCGTTCACTTGGAGAACATGCTGCGCTTGGCGAAGTTGGGTGCCATCGTGCTGCCGGCGATGCCCGGCTTCTATCATCGCCCGAAGACCAAAGAGGACTTGGTGAACCATGTGGTGGGCAAGATTCTGGATCGCTTGGGTGTGGAGAATGCCGTAGGCGCGCGGTGGAAGGGCTTGGATGTCAAATCGGCTGAACACTCGCGCCCGCCCGAAGATGAGGGCATCACGCGCGGTGAGGCGAGTGGGCCTTCGATTGGAAGTGTCGACGCATGAGTCGTGTCGGGCAGTTGCGGGACTGGCTGTCGCTGGTGCGGTTTTCGCACTCGATCTTCGCCTTGCCCTTTGCCCTCGCCGGCGCGTTCATGGCGGCGCAAGGCATGCCCAGTTGGCGCACCATGGGCTTGATCGTGGTGTGTGCTGTGGCCGCGCGCACGGCTGCGATGGCCTTCAATCGCTGGGCGGATCGAGTGGTCGATGCAGCCAACCCGCGCACACGCACGCGCGAGTTGCCTGCAGGACGTTTGGCCGCACCCGTCGTGCTCGCCGCCACGGTGCTGGCTGCGCTGGTGTTTGTGGCCGCTGCGTGGCTGCTGAATCCGCTGGCTGGTTGGCTGGCAGCCCCGGTGTTGGTGGTGCTGCTCGGGTACTCGTACATGAAGCGCATCAGTGCCGCGGCGCACTTTGTGCTCGGCGTGGCCTTGGCGATTGCACCAGGTGGAGCGTGGATCGCGGTGCGCGGCGAGCTGGGGCCGGGCTTCGAAGCCGTCGTGTGGCTCGCTGCCGGCGTGCTGTGCTGGGTAACGGGCTTCGACCTCATCTATGCCTGCCAAGACGCCGACTTCGACAAGCAGAGCGGCTTGCACACCGTGCCCGCCAAGCTCGGTGTACGGCGCGCCTTGTGGATGTCGCGCGCCTTGCACGCACTGGCCGTAGCCTGCTTTGTAGGCACTGGCCTGAGTGCCGGCTTCGTGTGGACGTGGTGGCTGGCACTGGCGCTGGCTACTG
>CAIKQM010000619.1 GCA_903829565.1 uncultured Planctomycetota bacterium | reverse complement strand
TGCAGATCGCGCACATCGCGCGGCCGGATGCGTTCAATGCTCTCGCTGGTGCCATAGGCCGCGCGGCCGAGCCAATGCTCGCCATAGACGAGCTTGCGGAACAGCAACGCGCCTTGTTGGCGCGGGTCATCGCGCTCGACGCGCAGCTTGTCGAGGATGCGCGTGCGCTGGCGTTCAAAACGCTTGACAGGGTAGGTCGGTGTGCGGAACACCTCGCACAACATCTCGAGCAAGGTCTTCCAATGCGAGCCGACGATGGCGCCGGCCAAGCCGCTGGCGTCGCCACCCAACTCGCCGCCGTGCGGTTCGAGGATCGCAGCCAACTGTTCTTCGTCGTGGCGCTCAGTGCCTTGATCGGCCAGCGCGCCCACCATGTAGGCCAGGCCCTCGAGCCCTTGCGGATCGAGCGCAGGGCCACCGCGCACGTGCGCTTGCATCGCGCACACAGGCGCGTCCGGTCGGCGTGACACCAACAAGGTCGCACCACACGACAACTCAAAGCGTTCAATCGGCAGCGAGAGCCGTTCGAGCAAGGCGCGATGGTTCAACGGCTCACCTTGCGCTTGTGGCGCTGCTTGGCGCCGACCTTCTTGCGGGCGCGCTTGGAAGGTTCGGGCGGCTTGGGCAACGACCATCCAACAACGGAGCGCTCGCGACCCAGCAAGCGCTGCGCGGCATCGCGCACCTGTGCCGAGGTCACGGCGCGCAACTTGGCGACAGTCTCCAAAGCCAAGGTCCAATGAGCATCGACGGCGAACTCACCCAGCTCTTCGGCAAGATCGGAGACCGTCTCGCTGTCGTGCGCTTCACCGGCTTCGATGATCTGCAGCGCGCGCTTCATCTCGGCCGCGGGCAACAGCTCGCTGCGCACTTCGTCAATCTCGCGCCGCAGCGCTGCTTCGAGCTTGGCCGGTTCGACACCGTGCGCGCATTGCGCGTACAACCAGAACGCACCTTGTTCGACGCGCGAATCGTTGTGCGCGGACACGCTCGTGGCGAGCCCGGAGTCCAGCACCAAGCGCCGGTGCAAGCGCGCGTTGCGTCCGCTCGACAACGCAATCGCCAAAATGTCGAGCGCGTGATCGTCATCGCTGCCCACCGTCGTGGTCGGCCAAGCGATGCACACGCGCTTGCCCTCGTCATCCCATTCCATGTTGACGCGCTGTTCGCCGCGCGGGATGGAGAGCGGTGCGACCCACGGCTTGGCAGCCATCGCGCGATCCGCGATGCCGCCAAAGTGTCGTTGGGCCGCGGCCATGACCGCGTCTACATGCACATCGCCGCACACGACCAAGGTCGCATTGCCGGGGCGATAGTGACGCGTGTACCAGTCGCGCATGTCGTCGACCGTGAGGGCCTTCAGCGTGTCGACATAGCCGATCACAGGCCGGTGATACGCGTGGCGACCGTAGAGGGCTTGGTGCATGTGCTGCACCAGCACGCGCCACGGCTCGTCCTCGCCCATCGACAACTCTTCGAGCACGACCTGCTTCTCGGCCTCGAACTCGGCCGGATCCAACAGCAAGTGCTGCATGCGATCGGCTTCGATCTCGAGAGCCTTCTCCCAGCGATCCGAAGCCAGTTCGAACCAATAGGCCGTGTGATCCGTGGAGGTGAACGCGTTGTTCGAGCCGCCGAGGCGTGTGGTCACAAGGTCGACCTCGCCTTTGCCGAACTGGCGCGAGCCCTTGAACATCATGTGTTCCAAGAAGTGCGCCACGCCTGCTTCGCGCTCGCTTTCATCACGCGCGCCGCAGCGATACCACAGCATCACCGCCACCACGGGATCGGCATGGCGCTCGGCCACCAGCACCGTCAGACCATTCTCGAGCTTGCGTTCGACGATCGTCGCGCCGGCCTTCATGCGTGCTTGACTCATCGCGAGCTGCCTTTCTTCTTGGCCTTGTCCTCTTGATAGCGCTTGCGCTCGGCGCGACGCGCAGCGATAGGCGCCGCCTCGGGGCGCACTTCGACGGCACGACCGCCCTGCACCAAGTGACGCGCCCAACTCTTCTTCTTGGGCGGGCGCTTGCCGCGCTTGGTCACACCGAACGCAGCGCGTTGGCCGCCTTCGACCGGCGCATTCGCCAGCAACTCTTCGATCTCCGAGCGCAGCAACTCGCGCCAACGGCCCGTCTTCAAACCGCGCGAAGTCAAAGGACCGATGCGCACGCGCTCGAGGTCCGTGACCTTGTACCCGACCTTGGCGAACGCGCGACGAATCTCGCGGTTCATGCCCTCTTGGATCGTGACCTCCAACATCGACGAATCATTGCGCCGGCTCTCGACAACGATGCGCGCACCACTGGTACGTCCTTCAGACAGGCGCACACCCTCGCGAATGTTAGTCAAGGCCTCGTCGTCAATTTTACCTGACACCTTGACGCGATAGGTTTTCAGAATGCCGTGCCGCGGGTGCATGATGCGGTGGGCAAAGTCCCCATCGTTCGTCAAAAGAATCAGACCGCGCGACTCCTCGTCCAAGCGACCGATCGTGTAGATGCGCCCCTTCCAAGGATCCGTGATGAGGTCGACCGCGCGCGGGCGCGTCTCGCGCGACTCATTGGTGCACACGACGCCCGGCGGCTTGTTCAGCGCGTAGTAGCGCTTGCGCAGGCTGCGCGTCTCCAACGTGCGCCCATCCACATCGATGGTGGCCGTCTCCGGATCGACTTTGGACCCGAGCTCGGTGACGATGGCCCCGTTGACCATGACGCTGCCGGTAGCGATCAGTTCGTCGCAACGCCGCCGGGAGGCGACCCCGTGATCGGCGAGGAGTTTGTTGAGGCGCACCAGGCCCTCGGTGAGCTCCGGGGTCGGAGTGGCGCGCTTGGGTTGCGCGAGGGGGCGGGGTTGGGGCTTGGGGCGGGGTTTCATAGAGCGAGAGGCGGGGACGCGGGCGTGCAGGATACTGGCCCCGATGAGTGTGCACGACTTATAGGGCCCAAAACCGCATCCACGGGGTCAAGAATGCAGTTTGGCGAGGTGAAAGGACAACTCCTCGTGGGGGTAGTTGTGAGCCATCGCGGGCTAGCGCGCGGTGCCTGACTTTGAGCCGCGGCTGGCCAAGCCCCATCCGGCTATCCGGAAGCCGGCCACCTGGCCTCGGGCTGGTAAGTCACCTTCATGACTAGACGGCGCCATCCTGCATCTCGTCGCAGCATTCCGGACATTCGGGTCAAAATCGGCCTTAGGCGCCTGCGAGTCCTGCACATTCAGCTAGGCCAGTATCACCGTTGTCCAAATTCCAGCATTCAGATTCCAAGTTTTCGACTTTCCCCCGACCAATCCTTCCCCACGGAATAATCTTCCCTTGTCCACCTCCCCCAACTGCCATGACCATCACCTCCCCCCACCTCGCGATCGCAGCTGCAGCCTCTCTGGCAG
The DNA here is from genome assembly GCA_903829565.1 of uncultured Planctomycetota bacterium. Classification (GTDB taxonomy): domain Bacteria; phylum Planctomycetota; class UBA1135; order UBA1135; genus SXXH01. The sequence continues at coordinate 1,531 of CAIKQM010000619.1, read as the reverse complement.
CAGCCGCCGGCTTAGGCTGGTTCGCCGCTCGCGCGGAGGCTCACGGCAGTCCTTCGTGGTACGCGGCTGACACGCGGCCGGTGACCATCACGGAGGCGAGCTACGCCCCCGAGCGGCACACGGTCGAGGTGCGCGGCACCGTACTCCAGGACCTCAAGACAGGCATCCTCCCCCCGACAGTTCGTATCGACCTGTCGTGTGATGGCCTCGGTGTGGTCGAGGTTCCCGTACGCGCCGAGGGCGCGCGGGGAATCTGGGAGTGGACCCCCTGCAACCATGCGGTGCCGGTCCCACCGGGCGCTGTGTGTGTACGGACGGCTTTTGGCGCCACGGCGCAGGAGACCGTCCGGTAAGCGAACCACTCGCTGTGCGAGTGCATTCAGGTAGGCCTGGCGCGGGACCGCCAGCTCTGCCTTCAGGCCCCTGCGGAGGAGACGCCGCGGGGGCCACCCTACTTTGTCCAAAGGACCGCGATAGCAGCCCTAAAGCGGCCACAAAAATCCGGCTTTTTTGGGCCGCACGAGGGCTCGGCACGGAAGAGAGTTCTGGCGTCCAAGCTCCCGATAAGTAGCCCGCATGTGGTGCTTATCAACCTATACCCCCCGTCTCTACACTATGAAGAACTCCCGTCTCCTCCCCGTCGTTGGCGCATCAGTAGCTTTGGCCGCTGGCGTCCTGTTTGTGGCCCAGAACCAAGCCGAAGCCGTCGCCCCGGTCGACGCCTTCCCGTTGCCCGTGCTCCGTCCGGGCGCCAGCAAAATCGCGATCGAAGGCACGTTGACGGCGCTGGATGCGGTCACCCGCGTGGCCACGATCAATGGCACCCGCGTCTTCATCCCGGCCGGTGTGCTCATTGACACGACGCACGATGGCATCGGCGACATCACCCTCGACCAACTGGCTAACCCCAACCTGCCGACCCCGGTCGGCGGCACGATGGCCGTCCTCGGCCTCGCCCAGTCGGTAGACGGCTTGGCCCGCTTTACGGCCAGCAGCGTCTACTGGGAATTCGCCGAGAACGTTGTCGTCGGACCGCTGATCGCCGTGGACGCGAACCTCGGCATGTTCCAGGTGAACGGCACGCTGGTCCAGATGACCTCGGACCCGCGCTTCCTGCCGAACCTCCATGACGCCAACGGCGTTCCGATCTCGGTGGCCGACCTCACGCCGGGCATTGGCGGTTTGGTGGCGGCCGAAGGCTACCTGGAAAACGGGGTGCTGATGGCCAAGGTGGTCGAAGCGGATGTGATCGCCCCGAGCGCCACGGACACCGTGGTCATCGACCGCGCCCTGTACGACGGTGGCAAGCGCACCGTCGAAGTCCGCGGCTGGGTCACCGCCCACCCGGCCACGGGTGTGGTTGTGCCCTCGGTGCAGGTGGACCTCGGCTGCGACAGCATCGGTCTGGTCACCGTGACTGCGGTGTTCGACCCGCTCTTGGGCCAAGGCAGCTTCCGCTACAAGCCGGCCAACAACTCGGTCCCGACCAACCCGGGCCAAGTGTGCGTGCGCTCGGCCAACGGCGGCGAAG
>CAIKQM010000618.1 GCA_903829565.1 uncultured Planctomycetota bacterium | reverse complement strand
GAAACCGGCGATGCGCTTCTCCCAAGCATCGTTCACTTCGCCGCTGATGACTCCATCCTCGTCGGAAATGCCGCAGAAGCCCTCCTCGTCACCGATCCGCTGACCTTTGAGTTCAGCGGATCGAAAGCCTTCGGTGTGTTGGCGCAGTACCCCTCCACCGATGGTGTGGTCAAAGACCTCTCCGGTCTGTGCAGCCGGGCGCACGCAGCAGGCGCCTTGGTGGTGGTGGCGGCTGATCCCTTGGCCTTGGTGTTGCTCACACCTCCGGGCACGTTTGGCGCGGATGTCTGTGTGGGTTCGATGCAACGCTTTGGCGTGCCGCTGGGCTACGGCGGCCCGCACGCTGCGTACTTCGCCACCAAGGAAGCCTACAAGCGCTCGATGCCCGGACGCTTGGCGGGAGTCTCTCTCGACAAGCGTGGCAAGCGCGCCCTGCGTTTGGCGCTGCAAACACGCGAACAACACATTCGTCGCGAGAAGGCAACGTCGAACATCTGCACCGCTCAAGTGTTGTTGGCCAACATCGCCGCTTGCTTCGGCGTGTGGCACGGGCCGGAAGGCTTGGAGCGCATCGCGCGGCGCGTGCAAACCATGACGGCCACACTGGCCGAAGGACTGGCGCGGCGCGGGCGTGCTCCGCGTCCGGGCCTGTACTTTGACACGCTGCGCGTGGATCTCTCCGCAGCGGATCTGCGCAAGGTGTTGAGCAACGCTGAGGCCAAGCGCATCAACCTGCGCTTGCACGCCGATGGCGTGAGCGTGTCCCTCGACGAGACCACGCGTCCCGAAGATGTCGCCGATCTGCTGACGGTCATCACGGGTGTCGAACACGATCTCACCCATGTCGCCGCACTCGCAGCCAGTGTGCGCTTGCCGGACTATGGACCGTGTGCGCGTCAGGGTGTCGCCCTGCAGCACGGCATCTTCTCGTCGATGCGCAGCGAGTCCGACATGATGCGCTGGCTGTCGAAGCTGCAGGGACGCGACTTGTCCTTGACGACCTCGATGATCCCGTTGGGTTCGTGCACGATGAAGCTGAATGCCGCAGCCGAGATGCTGCCCATCACCTTCGCAGGCTTTGGCCGCATGCACCCGTTCGCACCTCAGGCCCAGACCAAGGGCTATGAGCGCCTGTTCAAGGACCTCGAAACGTGGTTGGCCGAAATCACTGGTTTTGCCGCTGTTTCGCTGCAACCCAACGCCGGCTCGGCGGGTGAGTACGCCGGCCTGCAAGTGATCCGTGCCTACCACATGGACCGTGGTGCCGCGCGTCGCAATGTGTGCTTGATTCCGCACTCGGCTCACGGCACGAACCCTGCCAGTGCCGTGATGTGCGGCATGAAGGTCGTCGTCGTCGAGTGCGACCACGATGGCAACATCGATGTGGCGGACCTCAAGAAGAAGGTCGAACTGCACTCGGTTGAGCTGGCCGCGTTGATGATCACGTACCCGTCGACGCACGGCGTGTTCGAAGGCACTGTCAAGGAGATTTGCGCGCTGGTGCACCAGCACGGCGGCCAGGTCTACATGGATGGCGCCAACATGAATGCACAGGTGGGTGTCTGCCGTCCGGGCGACATCGGTGCGGACGTGTGCCACCTCAACTTGCACAAGACCTTCTGCATTCCGCACGGTGGTGGCGGTCCTGGCATGGGGCCGATTTGTGTCGCCAAGCACTTGGCGCCGTTCTTGCCCAGTCACCCGACCATCAAGACCGGCGGCACCAATGCCATCGGTGCCATCAGCGCCGCTCCGTGGGGCAGCGCGAGCATCCTGCCCATCTCGTGGATGTACATCGCGATGATGGGTGCGGATGGTCTGTTGAAAGCCACGCAAGTGGCGATCCTCAACGCCAACTACATCGCCAAGCGCTTGGCCCCGCACTACCCGATCCTCTACACCGGCCAAGGTGGTCTCGTGGCACACGAGTGCATCTTGGATTGCCGTCCGCTGAAGAGCGCAGGCATCGAAGTGGAAGATGTGGCCAAGCGTCTGATGGACTATGGCTTCCACGCGCCCACGATGAGTTGGCCGGTGGCTGGCACCTTGATGGTGGAGCCGACGGAGAGCGAGTCGAAGGAAGAGCTCGATCGCTTCTGCGATGCCATGATCGCCATTCGCGCCGAAGTGTCGGCCATCGAACGCGGCGAGATGGACAAGAAGGACAACCCGCTGAAGAACGCGCCGCACACGCAAGACATGGTGCTGTCCGGCGAGTGGACGCACTCGTACACGCGCGAGCAGGCCGCCTTCCCCGCCACATGGTTGTGGGAGCGCAAGTTCTGGCCGCATGTGGGCCGCGTAGACAACGCCTACGGCGACAAGAACCTTGTTTGCGCTTGTCCGCCACTCGATTCGTACGCGAATTGATGTGGTACTCGCATTGATGCGCACGCGCACAGCGTGAGCCTTTAGCCGCGGGCGGCCTCTTCCGTAAGCGTGACAACGCCGGAAGAAGCCGCCCGCGAAGTTGCGCGAGCTACGCACATGTCCGTGGGCCACTGCGTCCTTCTCAGAAGGGAATCCGCGCAGCGCGTGCGTTGTCATACGCACGATGACCATGGATCCCGCCCTCGACCTGCACCGGCTGCAGTTCGCCTTCACGGCCACTTTCCACTACCTCTTCCCACAATTGACGATGGGCTTGGCGCTGCTCGTCTTCGCCATGAAGTCCATGGCGCTGCGCACGGGTCAGGCGCGCTGGAACGAGGCCGCGCGCTTCTGGATCAGAGTCTTTGGCATCAACTTCGCCTTCGGAGTCGTCACGGGCATCCCGCTCGAGTTCCAGTTCGCCACGAACTGGGCGCGCTTCACCGAAGGTGCCGGCGCGGTCGTGGGCCACACTCTGGGCATGGAGGGCATGTACGCCTTCTTCCTCGAGTCGAGCTTCCTAGCCTTGCTCGTGTGGGGCGAACGACGCTTGTCGCCACGCGCGCATTGGGGCGCAGCACTCGCGTTGTTCGTGGGCACATGGCTGTCGGGTTGGTTCATCGTCGCCACCAACGCCTTCATGCAGCATCCGGTCGGCCACAAGGTGCTGTCGGATGGCAGCGTCGTGCTCGAGTCGTTCAGCGCGTTCCTTACGAACCCATGGGCCGTCGTGCAGTACACGCACACGATGATCGGCTCGTTGGTGACGGCGAGCTTTGTTGTGGCCGCGGTCGGCGCGTGGTGGTCGCTGCGAGGCGAGCACGAATCGGTGGCGCGCACGAACCTTGCCGTGGGAACGAGCTTCGGTCTCGCCTCGGCAATCCTCGTCGCCTTCCCCACCGGTGATTGGCAAGGCAAGCTCGTCGCAGAGCACCAACCGGCCTCACTCGCTGCAATGGAAGGCCGCTTCGAATCAGGCACGCACGCCGAGCTGGTGCTGATCGGCCAACCCGACATCCGCACGGAGACGATCGACAACCCGATCGTTGTGCCCGGCATGTTGTCGTTCATCGCCTACGGCAGCTTCTCGAAAGACGTGAAGGGCTTGGCGGACTTCCCGCACGGCGAGCGCCCTGACCAGGTCGAGCTTCTGTACTACGCCTTCCACATCATGGTGGGCCTCGGGACGCTCTTCATCGTGCTGATGCTCGTTGCGAACATCTGGCGCTGGCGCGGCAAGCTGCAGGGATCCAAGCCACTCTTGTGGGCCTTGCTGCTGGCGGCTCCCTTCCCCTACATCGCGAACACGGCGGGCTGGATGACCACGGAGCTTGGCCGCCAGCCATGGGCCATCCACGGAATCCTGCGCACAGCCGACGCGAGTTCGGAGCAAGTGCACGGCGGCTCGACGATGTTCACCTTGCTGGGCTTCATGGGCTTGTACCTCGTTGTGGGGATCTTGTTCCTGTTCCTTATCGGGCGCGAAATCGCGCATGGCCCCAAGCCCGCCGTGGGCGCGTGAAGGAGACGAACACATGGAGATGATCTGGTTCGGCATCGTGTCGGTGATGGCCGCCCTATGGGTGGTGCTCGACGGTTTTGACATGGGCGCGGGCGCGCTGCACTTGTTGGTGGCGCGCGAAGAACGCGAGCGCCGCTCGGTGCTCGCCGCCATCGGCCCCTTCTGGGATGGCAACGAGGTCTGGCTGTTGGCCTTGGGAGGTGCCTTGTTCCTCGCTTTCCCGGCCGTCTTGGCGACCGCGTTCTCCGGGCTCTACATGGCGGTCTTCTTGATCACGTGGTGCTTGGTCGTGCGGGGGCTGTCGCTCGAAGTGCGCTCGCATGTCAGCGGACGTGAATGGCGCGCGTTCTTCGATGTGCTGTTCTCGCTCTCGAGCTTGTTGTTGCCGGTCTTGTTCGGCGCAGCACTCGGCAACGTGCTGCGTGGCTTCCCCATCGACGCCAGCGGGCAGTTCTCGCTCGGCCTGTTCGGCGACTTCGATCCGAGGAGTGCCTCGGGCGTGCTCGACTGGTACACAGTGCTCGTGGGCGTGATGGCGCTCGTTGCCTTGGCGCACCACGGCGCTTTGTGGCTCGCGTACAAGGCCGCGGAGCCCGTGCGTGCGCGCGCCGCGCGCTTCGCCAAGCCCTTGTGGCTGGGCACGGGACTCTTGTGGTTGGGTTGCGGCCTCGCCACACAAGCTCTGCGCCCGGACCTGATGCAATCGGCATGGTCGCGGCCGCTCTCGTTGGCCTTGGGCGTTGTCGCGTTGGCGAGCTTTGGCGCAGCTTTCGTGCTCGCGAAGCGCGGCCGGCACGGACTCGCCTTCGTGGCCTCGGTCGCATTCTTGTTGGGCTTGCTAGCCGCCACCGCCAGCGCCGCTTGGCCGACGATGTTGCGCTCAAGCTTGTCGACGGACTGGTCGCTGACCGCACTCAACTCGGCCACGCCGGCCGAAGGCCTCGCCACCGGACTCATCTGGTGGTCGCTGGCCTTTCCCATCGCGTTGGCGTGGCTCTTCTTGTTGCTGCGCCGGCACCGCGGCACGATCCAACCCGCTGCTGATGGCGAAGGTTACTGAGGCAAGCTAGAGTCACACTACGATGAGCTCGATCCTGCTGCTCCTACTCGCGTTGGCTCCCGCCACCGTACACGCGCAGGACGAGCGTCCCGCATCGCTCACGCCCTCGTGACCCTTGTGACCCGGTGAAGGGCGCGCCGTCCGTGGGACGGGGCACACAGACGGTGGAGCGTTCACGCTGGGCGTGCGTTGGTTGCCAGGCATCGATGTCGATCGAGCGGAGCTGCGCACCACACTCGCGTACCAGTTCACGGGCGCCTTCTCGGCGGGTCTGGAATACAACCCGCTGGCGGATGATCTTGGTGTCATCGCGAACTGGCGCTTTGTCGAGGAGACGGAGACTACGCCAGCATGGATGCTCGGCACGTCGAGCGATCGCATCGGGACTCCCAGTGGTCGTAGCGTCTATTTGACAGCGGCCAAGAGTCTGGAAGCGTGGCTCGATCTGCCGGTTGCGCCCTACGCGGGTGTGGCCTACGGCGAATACGACGATGAGTTCGTGGGCATCGGTGGATTGGCGATTGCCTGGGGCTCGGAGTGGAGCAGCTTGCATCTCTATGACGGCCACAACTTCCACACTGTGGTGGAACGCGCCTTTGACGACCAGACGCTGGGACTGGTGCTGGCCCAACAAGATGAGGATTGGACGCTGGGCCTGAGTTGGACACTCTCGTTCGCCTCTCCTTGGGCCAACGAGTAGGCTTGAGCGCGTCATGCGTGACGCGCGCTGGATCGAGACTTGGGAGGCAAGCCCTGAGCTGGCCATGGGGCTGGACGAAGCCCTGTTGCTCGCGAGCACAACCATGCCGGTGGTGCGCATGTACACGTGGCAGCCGGACACCCTATCGCTGGGCTACTTCCAGTGCCCGTCCGATGTGCCGCAGCACCTTCAGGCCAGTCGCATGGTGCGCCGCTCTACAGGTGGCGGAGCGATCCACCATGTGCATGAGCTCACGTTTTCCATCGCAGCACCCGTGGACGACCCGCTGTACAAGCGGCCCTTGCCCGACAGCTATGCCGTGGTGCACACCGCTTTGGCGGTAGGGCTACAGGAGCTAGGTGTCAAGGCTACTTTACGCGGTGCAGCGGCCTTGCAGAGTGAACAAGCCGGTACGGGCATGTGCTTTCATGAGTCCACGCCGCTCGATCTGGTCTGGGACCAGCGCAAGGGCGTAGGCTCTGCACAACGCAGGAAGCTCGGTCGTGTGCTGCACCATGGATCACTCAAGCTCCAGACAAGTGTACTGGACACGGGAGTCGCAACCCTGCCTGAGATCAATGCGCTGACTCTAGCCAGACTGTTGAAGCCTGTGCTGGCAGCAGAGCTCGGGCTGCGCTTCCTCGATGGCCCAGCCACCGTTCAAGAATTGGCAACAGCAGCGGAATTAGGCCGGAAATTCACTGCTCCGGAGTGGCTCACGGAGCGCGAAGCATGAGTCGCCTCACGCAGCAGCTCTTCTTGGCGATCACGCTAGCCGCAGCAACGAGCTGTGGGCGCACACCAAAGCAGCCCAATGTCTTGTTCATCACCATCGACACACTGCGTGCCGACCGTCTCGCGACGCAAATGCCGCACGTGGCGCAGCTGGCTGGTGCGTCGCGTGTAGACGCTGCCATCGCTCCGCGGGCCAAGACGAGTCCGTCCATCGCAACGCTATTGACGGGTTTGCCGCCGCATGAACATGGGGTGCGCGATCTGTTGTCACCTTTGCCTGACAAGGTGCCGTTGCTGCAAGAGCAGCTGCAGCAGCACGGCTGGCGTACCGGCGCCATCATCGGCAACTGGGTCCTCAAGGACGAGCACTCTGGTCTCGCGCGCGGGTTCGATGTGTGGTGCGAAGATCTGCCGCAAGTGACGGGTGTGCCACCCCATGATGCACCGCAACGCACGGCCACTTCGCTGGTCGATGGCGCCTTGGCCACTCTGGGGCTGGGTCAGGCACCCAAGGATGCCGGACCGCGCAGCGTGCTGGTCCAAGACGATGCGCCGTGGTTCTTGTGGTTGCACTTCATGGACCCGCACGGTGCGTACGAACCGCCGCACGAGCATCGCCTCGCTCCACCAGCAGCGCAGTGGATCTCCTCTGCTGCCGACACAAGCCAACCGGAACGCTATGTAGCCGACTACAACGTGCCTGCAGAGGCGCGTGATGCCACAGGGCGCATCGATGCTGCAGCCGTCCAAGCGCTGTACGACGGTGAAGTGCGCTATGTGGATGCGCAGTTGGCACGCCTGTTCGCTGCGTTGGCAGCGCATGACTTGCTGGATTCGACGGTGATCGTGATCACTTCGGATCATGGCGAGAGCTTGGGCGAACAAGACTATTGGTTCGAGCACGGGCGCAATGCCTCCGAGGCAACGGTCAAGGTGCCGCTCATCGTGCGCTTGCCCGCGCAATCAGCGTGGCAACCGCAGCTAACCAAGGTCGCTGGCGAGGCGCGCTTGGCGGATGTGACCCCGACGCTGTTGGAGTGGCTCGCGCTCCCGCCGCTCACCTCGCTCGGCGCGCGTGTGGATGTAGGCCAGTCACTGGCCAGCGCATGGCGCGCAGGTGCCATCCCCGTGCAGCCCATCGCTTGCGAGAAGGTCGAACGCGCAGGCCTCACAGGCGCGGTGCAAACCAAAGTCGTGCGCGTCTGGCCTTGGCGACTGGAGCGACGGCTGGCTCGCGATGCACAAGGCAACCTGCGTGGCTTGTCCGAATCTCTGTACAACTTGGCGGAGGATCCCGCGTGTGCCCGGGATCTTTTGGCACAGGCGGATCAAGCGGGAGCACCGCTGGCCGAGTTGCGCGCCGAACTGGACAGCCGCGTGCGCGCGGATGCGGGCTTGAGTGAACTGGGCGACGAACTCGAACGGCGCCGGCTCGAACTGCTGCGCAAGCGCCCGGCCGATGCACGCACGATTGAAGCGCTGGGTTACTAGCGCACTGCAGGACTGGCCCGTGGGGCTTACCGCTTGGGGAGCGCCAACTCCAAGGTCGCACCCGCCGCTCCGACCAACTCCAAGCTGACGCCACGCAACTCCGCCCCGTCGATCAACAACCCAGGCTGCCAGGTATCACGCCCCGTGACTTCACCGCGCCATCCTTGATCAATCGCACGCGCCGCAAGTGCGGTCGCGATGTCATCTTTGCCTGACTTGGCTGTCCAAGGTACTTGACAGGTCAGGCGCCCGACCGTTCCGTCCGTGCGGTTGCGCGTGGTCGCTGTCAAAAGTAATTGACCACCCACCTCCCCCGCCGGCACCACCCGCACCGACTGCGGTGCCGATTCCGAAACGACGACCGTTGCCTGCAAGCCCTCGGGGACCCGGACGGACAGCCCTTGGCACTGCTCAATCCAAAGACTCCCCGTCGCCGCCTCCGAGCGCGCCCCCCACACCGGCCGAACCACCACGACACCCTCCCGCTCCAAACGCGCCGCCAGCAACTGCAACACCTCGACGCCTTTGGTGCCTGCGCCAAGGTGCAGACCCAAGTCGACGCGGCGGGCGGAGCCCTGTTCACCTTGAGCGCTGACGGCGAGCTCGCACCAGCCGCCGCCGGGGAGGGAGACTTCGCCCTTGAGGGTGAGCTGGAGGAGGCCTTGGGCGGAGGCTTGGGTGGAGAGGAGGAGGAGGAGAGAGGAGGCGAAGAGGGAGCGGAGGAGGGAGAGCATGCCCGCGATGATACTGGCGTAGCACGCTGTGCGCGACTTGAGCGCGGCCGCGTATTCCCTGTGTCAAAACCGCACGAAAGTCGTCCCGTCGCCAAGGATCCAAGCGTCTAGCTCTATTCATGCCTGCAGTTCGTCGCACCTACACCGCACAGCTAGGCTCGCGCGGCCGCTGCTGGTGAAAGCCAAGACCGAAACCAGACTATGCATCGCACGTGCACGCGGAGCGTCCCGCCGAGGCTTGGCGTGCATTTCGGTCCGAAATTTGGCGGACAACGACCGCTATGCCATGCCTAGGCCCGCCAGACGGGGTGCGCCCCCAAAAGTCGTGCACACTCAGCTGGGCCAGTATCGCCTAAAAACACTTACAGGCCCTGGTGGGCCTGTAGAAGTGGTTTCCCCGGCTGGACTCGAACCAGAACTAACAG
>CAIKQM010000617.1 GCA_903829565.1 uncultured Planctomycetota bacterium | reverse complement strand
CTTCAAGCACATCGAAGAGGTTGGCCTGTCCAGAGAATGTGACAAGGTCATCCGCCGCGCGCGTGATGCCCGTGGCATCAATGTGCACGACCGAGCCGGTCGCCGGGTTCTCCAGCTCGACGTCCGTCGCGCTGAAGTCGATCGTGGTCCACGTCGAACCATCCAACGACATCGAACCCGCGCCGCTCAGGGTGTTGGTCGTCGCCGTGCCGTCCCAGCCGCTGAAGTCGAGGTGTACCTCCGCACCGTTCTCATCCACCAAGCGCACATCCGTGGCGCCGGCAGACGCAGGATCCGGCAAGGGACGCGTAGGCCCGTTGCCAAAACGCACGGTGCCCGCCGTCACATCCACCACCACATCGCGCAGGCCGAGGAACGTGTCGTCCGCGCCGCCATTCGCAAGCGTGATGCCGGCACCCAAGGTGCCAGTGGTTCCGTCATGACGCATGGACAAGGTCTCAAAGCCCGTGCCCATGTTGGCTGTGGTGCCGGGAGCTGCGCCGCTCAAGCCCGCCAAGCTCATGCCGTGCGGCACATTGGGCGAGAAGATGTCGTCACCAGGCAAGTTGACCGCCAGCTCGACACCCAAGCCGACCATGACCTTCTGCAAGTCGCCATTGCCGTTGTAGATCACCTTGTTCTCGCCGCCGAGGCGCACTTCTTCAAAGGGTGCGCTGTTGGTCGTGGTGCCGCCGAACAGGTACGCATCGCCCGAACGCGAGTTGGCGAGCTCCATCAAGCGCTCCTTCAACCCGCGCAGCTGCGTGGCGATCGCCTCGCGATCGGAATCGTTGAGCGTGCCGTTCATGCCGGACACCACCAGTTGCTTGGCATCAGCAAGCAAACCGGACGCGTCGTTCAAGGCCGAAGTTGCGAGCTCGAGCATCGGGCGAGCCGACGACACGCTTCCCAAGTAGCGGCCCACATCGCCCAACTGGCGACGCAATGCCAGCGCAGTCGATGCGCCAATGGGATCGTCCGACGGACGCAGGATGCGCTTGCCGCTGGACACCATCTCTTGCGCGCGCACGAGCTTGGCGAAGTTGAGATTCAACCCTGCTTGCACCAGCTGGTAGCTCGAAGTTTGTGTGGGACGGACATTCATGATGTGCCTCGTGCTTTCAGCGTGTGGATCAGATGATCCGCATCAGTTCGTCGTTGATCGAATTCACCGCTTGGATGTAGCGCGCTGCGGCTTGGTAGGCCTGTTCGAAGCGCACCATGTTGACGAGCTCTTCGTCGACATTGACGCCCGAGACTTCCTCGCGCCGCGCGACCAAGCTCTCCATCAGGAACTGCTCGGTGCCGCGTGCGTTCTCGGCGCTGCCGATGTCGAAGCCGATGTTGGCGACAAAGTCGCCCCAGGCGTCGCCGATGGTGGCGCCACCCAGTGCGTCGATCTCAAGGTCCTTGAGGTCAACCAGGTCCAACAACGCGCGGTTGTCGCCCGAGGCACCCGTGGTGCCGACCGAGAACAAGCGCGGGTCATCGACAAGGTCCTCGCGCACACCGATGTCGATGGCGCTGGTGCCCGTGTACAACGCGTTGAGTCCCAAGGCCGCGAGAGCATCGCTCGTGTCCGAGTCAGCCCACGCCTCTGCCACGAAGGCATCGTTGTGCGTAGCCGACAACTCGCCGAGCCCGAAGCTGACCTTCAAACCGTTCGGCAGTTCCAGCTCTTCGCCCGGTGTGTAGTCGGGACCCAGATCGAGAGTCGTCACTAAGGCGCCCGAAGCATCGCGCACCTCGACGCTCAGGCCGGCGGTGGTACCCACCGTGCCATCCATGGTGGGCGTGAAGGTGTAGGCATCGTTGG
>CAIKQM010000616.1 GCA_903829565.1 uncultured Planctomycetota bacterium | reverse complement strand
TGTGGGCGAGCGCTGCTGCCCTGGCTCCCGCGCCGCTGTCGTGGATCACTCTGGTGTGGTGCGTGGTCTTCTCGGGGCTCTTGGTGGCGACGGCCATCGATTTTGAGCGGTTCGAGATCCCCGATGAGGTGTCGATCGGGGGCATGGTGCTGGCGCCCATCGTTTCGTTCCTTTTGCCCGACTTGCACGCCATGTCGCCGGTCGTCGACTGGATGGTGGCGGAGGGCTTTGGTTTGCGCATGGCCGCGCTCTCCACCTCGCTGCTGGGGCTGGCTGCTGGTGGTGGTGTGCTGCTGGCGATTGGCTGGGTCGGCAGCCGGCTGTACGGCCGCGATGCCATGGGCTTCGGTGATGTGAAACTCCTCGCCGCGGGCGGTGGGTTGGTGGGGCCCGGCGGAGCGCTGGTGGCCTTGATCGTGGCGAGCTTGGTGGCCTCGGTGGCGGGCGTGCTCAACATGCTGCGCTTCGCCTGTTTCCTGCGTCGACGCGCGGCGCACTTGGGTCGCACGGACAGCTGGGGCTGGACTCTGCGCGTGGCGCGCGTCGCCGGTCGCTACCTGCCGTTTGGTCCTTACCTCGCGCTTGGTCTTGGAATCGTGCTCGTAGCTTGGAAGGATGTGCTCGCGCATTGGCCGTTTGTTCCGCTGTGAGGGCGGAGTGGCCGAGCGCGCAGACGCACACCATGAACTACGGGGACGCACACCTGATGAAGACTCTCAACACCGCACTCGCCGCGCTGGCACTCCTGTCCGCAGCCGCGTGCACCAGCCCGCAACAGTACAAGGCCGCACTCGAGGAGAAGGACGCGCAGATTCGTCGCTTGAACGAAGATCGCGCGCAACTCAAGGCTCAAGTGCAGACGCTGAAGTCGAGCCTCGACCAAGCCAATGGTCAGTTGGCCGAAGCTTCTGCACCGCGTGAAGCCGTTGCTCCCGCACCGGCACAGAGCTTCCCCGAGTTGGATGAAGTCGGCGTCAGCTACGGCATGCGCGATGGCAACATGGTCATCTCGGTGCCGAGCACGATCACCTTCCCCGCTGGTCAAGCCACCTTGTCAGATGAGGGCAAGAAGGCGTTGAAGAAGGTCGCCTCCACGCTGAAGAAGGAGTACCCGAGCATGAAGTACTCCATCGAAGGCCACACCGATGCGGACCCGATCAAGAAGTCGAAGTTCGGCAGCAACCGCGAGTTGTCGGTGATGCGCGCCATGGCCGTGCTGGAGTTCCTGGTCGCGGATTGCGAGATCGCCGACGGCAAGTGTGTGGTTGCTGGTCATGGTCAATACGACCCGATCGCCGCCAACGACAAGGACGCTGGCAAGGCCAAGAACCGCCGCGTCGAGATCGTGGTCATGAAGGCTGGCAACTGAGTTAGCCGGTTCGGACAGCAGCAGCCCGTGCGATCGCCCGATCGCGCGGGCTGCTTGCTTTGGGAAGTTTTTTCCCGGCGGCAGAGACTGCGGGGCTGTGTGCAGTCGGCGTGGGCTTTGGGCCGATAGACCCAAGCGAGGCACACGCACGCATGATCACCATGGAACAACTGCTGTCGCTGCTGCTGCAGCAGCGCGGCTCTGACTTGCATATTAGCGCCGGCAGTCCGCCGCGTTTGCGTATCGATGGCGTGCTGGTGCCCGTTGAGCATCCGCCGTTGTCCCCTGAGGACACGCGTCGCTTGGCGACAAGCGTGCTGAACTCCGAGCAGATTGCGCGCTTGGATCGTGATCTGGAATTGGATTGCTCGTTTGGACTCGATGGACAAGGCCGTTTCCGCGCCAATGTCTTCCACCAACAAGGTGCTGTGGCCTGTGTGTTGCGCACCATTCCGCAGCATGTGCCTACCTTTGAAGACTTGGGCTTGCCGCGTGATGTGTGCGAGCGCATCTGCAACTTGAACTCAGGGCTGGTGCTCGTGACCGGCGCTACAGGCTCGGGCAAGTCGACCACCTTGGCTTCGATGATCGATCACATCAACCGCACGCAAGCGGGCCACATCGTGACCATCGAAGACCCCGTCGAGTTCACGCACCGTCACAAGAACTGCGTCGTGACGCAACGCGAAGTGGGCGCTGATACGCACGGGTTCTCGCGCGCGCTGAAGAGTGTGCTGCGCCAAGACCCTGACTATGTGTTGGTGGGCGAGTTGCGCGACCACGAGACGATCGAGGCGGCGCTCACGCTGGCGGAGACGGGACACCTGACCTTCGGCACGCTCCACACCTCGGATGCGGTGCAGACGATCAACCGCATCATCGATGTGTTCCCTGCCACACAACAGGCCCAAGTGCGCACGCAGTTGTCCTTCACCTTGGAAGCGGTGTTCTGCCAGCAGTTGCTGCCGAACCAGAACGGTCGCGGTCGTTCGCTGTCTGCGGAAGTGATGCTGGCTACTCCGGGTATCCGCGCCTTGGTGCGTGATGGCAAGGGCCACCAGATCTACTCGCACCTGCAAACGGGTGGTCGCATGGGCATGCGCACGATGAGTGCCTCTTTGGCGGATTTGGTGCGGCGCGGCAAGGTCTCGCAAGCCGTGGCCGAGACCTATGTCTCCGATCCCAGCGAGCTGCGCACGCTGGTGCGTGGAGCTGCGTGATGGCTGTGCGCGTCTCAGGCAAGATCCGGCGCGTGCTCGTGGATGCGGGCGTGGTGGCCGAAGCCGACTGGTCGAGTGTCAAGGACTCTGGCGCTTCGCCTTTGGAGGCGTTGGTCGAACGCGGTCGTTTGGGCGAGAGCGCCTTGCTTGAAGCCTTGGGGCGCGCCTCCAGCGTGCCGCCGGTAGACCTGTCACGTGCGCAACCAGACAAGGCGGCACTCGAGGCCTTGTCGCAAGAAACCTGCCTCGAATTCGGTGTGTTGCCGTTGTCCAAGAACGGCGAAGTGCTGACGGTCGCGATCGGTGATCCGTTCGATGTGCTGTTGCTGGATGACTTGCGCCGTCGCTGCGGTTGCCATGTGCGCCATGTGCTTTCGCACCCGTTGGCGATCAAGCGCGCCCAGGAAAAAGCCTTTCAAACCGGCGCCAAGCAAGTGGAAAGTTTGCTTGACGAAGTTGGCGGCAAGGGCGCCGATGTAGAGGTCGCTGTAGAGGATCAGCCCGACGACATCGAAGCCTCGATCGGGGCCGGTGATGATGCCCCGGCAGTGAAGCTCGTCAATGTGATCTTGCAGACCGCGCTCAAGGGGCGCGCGAGCGACATCCATGTCGAGCCTGGCGACAAGTTCGTGCGCGTGCGCATCCGTATCGATGGCGCGATGCGCCAGATCATGACGCCGCCGCGCTCGATCCTTTCGGCCGTCATTTCGCGCTTGAAGATCATGGCGCAGCTCGACATCGCCGAGCGCTTTCAGCCGCAGGACGGCAAGTTCCAAGTGCGCTGGGAAGGCCGCACGATCGACTTCCGTCTTTCGATCTTGCCGGTGGTCGGCGGCGAGAAGGCCGTCATGCGTATTCTCGACGGCGGCAACCTGGCGCTCAAGCTCGAGACGATGGGCTACGAGTCGCGCTCGTTGGAGCACATCCGCACCGCCATCAACGCGCCTTACGGCATGATGCTCATCACCGGGCCCACGGGCTCGGGTAAGTCGACCACCCTGTACTCGTGTCTGCACGAGGTCGCGACACCGGACATCAACGTGGTCACGGTCGAGGACCCTGTTGAGTACCGCATGGACGGCATCAACCAAGTGCCGGTCAATCCCAAGCGCGGCCTGACCTTCGCGGGTGCCTTGCGTTCGATCTTGCGCCAAGACCCCGATGTGATCTTGGTGGGTGAAATCCGCGACAAAGAAACGGCGGACATCGCGGTCAAGGCCGCGCTCACAGGGCACTTGGTGTTGTCGACGCTGCACACGAACGATGCCGCGGGCACCATCACGCGTTTGGTGGACATGGGCATCGACCCGTTCATGGTGTCGAGCTCTTTGCTCTTGATTGGAGCCCAGCGCTTGGCGCGCAAGCTCTGCGAGGGCTGTCGCAAACCCTTGACACTGCCTGAAAAGGAACTGCTGGGCGTCG
>CAIKQM010000615.1 GCA_903829565.1 uncultured Planctomycetota bacterium | reverse complement strand
TATGGCGTCTCCTTCACTTCCTTCTGCAGGTCATCGCGCACCTTGAGCTTGACCTTGATGGTGTACGGCGCCTCCAGACAGATGGGCAAAGCCCAGACACCGGGACCGCGCAACACCAAGGCACTGTTTTCAACGGACGCCCGCGGCTCGGGACGCAAGCGCACCAGATTGCGCCTCTGCGTCAATTGATCTTGACCGACTGCGGTTTCGAGCTCGATGTCATCCAACTGACGCTCTTTGTCAAAGCCCCAGTGCACCTTGACACGGCCGTCAGGCAAAAGTGACACATCTGCGCGGGTGGTGTCCGCCGGGCCCAACTCATTGGCGGCCAACTGCAGGCACAAGCGACCGCGCGCCAGTAGCTCGGCTTCACGCTGCGCCACGAACTCCAGCTTGCGCGAGACCAGCACGCCTTCGATCGCCCGCAAGGTGCGCTCAGCGCTGGCACGATCTTCCGGTGCAGGCAAGGCATCTAGCTCGGCCAGCAACACAGCAGCATCCGCTGATGCGAGCATCTCGGGATACCACACGAAGACATCTTCCTTGAGAGCCAGCACTTCCTCGGAGATGTCCTTCTCCAAGCCGCGGTCCCATTTGGGCTCACGCGCCAGCGCTGCCAACCAAGCACGTACCACAGGCGGCATATCTTCCGCGGCCCCCTTCTTGATCGTCTGCTTGAGCCAATCCGCGGGAGTGATGGCCTCCCAAGCCAGCTCCTCCAAGCCGAGCTTGTTGCTGCCGAGCCGCAGGGTCGTCTCATCGAGGGACTCCACCGGCAAGCTGATCTTCTTGCCGTCGCGTTCGATGACCAGCTTGGAGCCAGGTACCGCCAAAGTTGTGCTGTACGCGCTACGCCAGAGCAACGCTTGTTCGACGCGGGCGAGATCACGTGCGGCTCGGCTGCGCCACGGTTCGGGCTGCGTTGTTCCCACCAAGTCGGCGTAGGCCACCTTGGCCTGCGCGAATGAACCGCGCACAGCAAATGCAAAGGCGGTAGCGTGCCGCACCAAAGCCTCCGTGCCATCCAGAGCCACTTCGTTCGTGCTGGCCTCCGGCTTGCGCGCGGAAGACACAGGTGCGGTCGAGGCATCGGTAGCCCACAAGCCTGCGAAGGGATCGACCACCTCCGTCGCCTTGGGATCTTGGGCCTTGGCCTGCGCTTTCCACTGCGCGCTCAACCACGCGGCCCATTCCGCTTGCAGCACTTCGGGCGTTTCACCGCCCAAAGCCTTGCTGAGGGCCTGCACTCCACGCTCACCACGCAGTGCACCGGCTGCATAGCGCACATACCCGGACGCACGCTTGCCGTTGTGGGCATCAAAGAAGAAGTGCGCCCACGCTTCGGCTTGAGCGTAGGCCAGCAGCACTGCGTCATCCCATTGCGCGGCAGGCACGCCACGAGCTTCAGCCGTTTCCAAAGACGCGCGCTCCAAAGCCTGCGCATCGGCCAAACCACACAACCGCGCCAGAGGCAGGTACAGCGCATCACGACGCTCACGCACCTGAGCCTCCTGAGCGAGACGTGTCAAAAGATCTAGACGGATACTTGGACTCGCCAAGGTCGCTGGACCTTCGGCGCGGCACTGAGAGAAGCGCAACACCAACCCTTGCTCGAGCCACACATCACCCAGCT
>CAIKQM010000614.1 GCA_903829565.1 uncultured Planctomycetota bacterium | reverse complement strand
GTCGGTCGTACCCGACGCGGCCCCGCAGGTGCAATCACTCGCCGACGGCTCAGGCCGTGGCAGCGGTCACGACGACCGTGATCGTCGCTTCCATGTCGCCATGCACGTGGACCTTGACGGCGTGCTCGCCCACCGTCTTCAACGGCGCATCGAGACGCACATCCTTCTCCGTGACTTGGTGACCCTTAGCCGCCAACAGAGCCACGATGGCGCCCGCGTTCACGGAGCCATACAGGTGGCCGCTGTCGTCCGCGCGCTCGGCCGTGGTGACCGAAACGCCCGCCAAAGCGGCGAGACGATCCGACCAGGCCTTCGTGCGGGCAGCTTCTTCGGCATCCCAACGCGCACGACGGCGCGCCATTGCCTTCTTGTTGTCTTCGGTCGCTTCCACGGCCAGCTTGCGCGGCATGAGGAAGTTACGGGCGTAGCCCGGCGACACCTTGACGATGTCGCCCACTTTGCCCACGTACTCGACCGTTTCGCGCAGGAGCAATTCGATATTGCGTGCCATGTTCTTAGGTTCTCCGATCAGCCCACGAAGGGCAGGAGCGCCATGTGACGGGCGCGCTTGATGGCCAGCTTGAGAGCCTTTTGGCACTGCGTGCAGTAGCCCGAACGCTTGCGCGACAGGATCTGCCCGTGGGCCGAAAGGAACTTCTTGAGATGCTCGACATCCTTGTAGTCGGGCATGTGGTCTTCGCAGTACTTGCCCGAGATGGGCGGCGCGGGTGCGCGGCGTTGTTGTGCCATGTGTAGTTGTTCCTAGATGGATGTGCTGTGGCCTTAGGCCTTGGAATCGAGGTCCACGTCGTTGAGGTCGGGCACCATGATCTCGTCGAGGGGCACCGGATCGATGATCGGTTCCTCTTCTTCGACCATGTCGTCCGGCGGCGGGGCCGGCACCACGAAGTCCGCGTTGTTCTCGGCCGCTGCGAGCTCGTGCTCGGTGGCCGGAACTTCTTCCACGCGCAGGATCAAGCTGCGCAGGACCTTCTCGTTCAGTTCCCATTCACGACGGATCTCGGCCATCGTGTCCTTCTCGAGGGTGAAGTAGCACATCACGAACGTGCCACGATTCTTGCCCTTGATCTGGTAGGCGAGCTTCTTCTCGTCGTAACGGCGGCACGTGACGATGCTGGCACCATACTTGGTCAGCGTGTCCGTAACCGTGGCCTTGGCCTTCTTCCAGTCCTCCCGCACCAAGGCGTTGTCCAGGAGTACCATCGATTCGTAGATTTTCGTTTTCATCAGGTCCTTCTTCTCCTTAGGGGCCGGTGCGGGGGCTCCACGTAGAGCTCCCTCAGTTCCAGCGGCTGTGGAACCGCGTCATTACGCGCTCGATCGGTTCTCCGTCGAGCCACGCTTCGATGGCATCGCTCGCTTCCGCGATCGAAATCTCCACCTCTGCGCGCTCGCGTTCTGAGAACTTGGCAAGCACATGACGCGCCGCGTCGGTCGGGGGCGGCCCGATTCCCACGCGCAAGCGCGGAAAGCGGTCGGTCCCCAGTCCATTTGCAGTCAGTCCGTTCACGATGGAACGCATGCCGTTGTGCGTGCCGGGTCCACCTTGCGCGCGGATGCGCAAGCGCCCCAAATCGAGGTCGAAATCGTCGTAGACGACGAGGATCGACTCACTGGGAACACCTGTGTATTGCTGCACGGCGGCCACGGCTTCACCCGAAAGGTTCATGTAGGTCGTCGGCTTCACCAACAGCGCGCACTTGCGAGCACACCAAGTGAAGCAACGCTTGCCTGCAAAACCTTCCAGACGGGATGCATTCGCAAAGAACGCTCCGCAACGCGCTGCCAACAGGTCAAGCACCTGAAAGCCCACGTTGTGCCGAGTCCAGTCGTACTCAGGTCCGGGATTACCCAAACCGACGACGACTCGCTCGTACACCACGCTCGGCCTCCAGTTCTTGCCCGCGTACCGCGCGGCACGAAGGGGCGAAGATCATAACGAGCGCGCGGCCCGGCGAGGAGTCCCCCGCACGAACCGCGCGCAACTTGTTGCCCGGGTTGACCCCGGGGACAACATAAACCCCTATCAGGCCTTGGTTTCGGCCGCCGGAGCAGCACCCTCGGCCGGAGCCGGGGCAGCTTCTTCCTTGGCGGCCACGACGACCGCGACCTTGGCTTCGGCACCGAACAGCAGCTCGACGCCCTTGGGGATCTTGAGGTCCTTGCCCTGGATCGCGCCGCCGAGCTCGAGGCCGGCCACCGACACTTCGATGCTGTCGGGAATGTCCAACGGCAAGCAGCGCACGCTGACGTGCGTGACGAGGTGGTTGAGCAGACCGCCCTTGGGCGTGCCCACGAAGATCAGCTCGACATCCGCTTCCGTGGCGACATCGCGCTGCACGCGCTTGAAGTCGATGTGCGTGATCTTCTCACCGAAGGTGTCCCACGCCAGTTCGCGCACGACGGCGAGGTGCTTCTCACCACCGCACTCGAGCTCGTACAAGTGCGCGTGACGACGGCGCGTGGCCAAGAAGTCGTGCTCGACGATGGCCACATCCGCGTGCGGCTGGCCGCCGACCGCGCCGATGGCGCACGGGATCTTGCCTTCCGCGCGCAAAGCACGGGCGTGGCGGGTGCCGAGCTTGGCGCGCAGCTCGGCCTTCAAGTTGGCGATTTCCTTACTCATGATGCGTTTCCTTGCCCGGATGGTTCTGTTGTCCGTCCCTCGAGCGGACCAAGCGGGCGTCTACCTTTCGTACTGTCAGGGTTCGAGGAAGAGGGAACTCACCGATTCGTTGCGGTGAATGTTGGCAATGGCACGCGCCAGCAGCGGCGCCACCGTCACGATCTCGATCTTCGCCGGCAGCTTGGCCTTCGGCGGCACCGAGTCGGTGATCAACACTTTGTCGACCGGAGCGGCATCGAGGCGCTCCACGGCCGGGCCACACAGCACACCGTGCGTGGCTGCGATGCAGATCGTCTTGGCGCCGTGGTCGCGCACGACGCGCGCGGCTTCCGAGATCGATCCACCGGTAGAAATCATGTCATCGACGATCAGGACATTGCGCCCGCTGACATCACCGATGACGTGCTCGACGGCGATCTGCGAACCGCTGATGCGGCGCTTGTCGACGATGGCGAGGTCGGCGTTGTCGAGCGACTTGGCGTAGGCGCGCGCCATCTTGATGCCGCCCACGTCGGGGCTCACCACCATCGGGCGCTCCATGCCAATCTTTTTGACAGCCTCAAGCAGCGGCGGCTTGGCGTACAAGTGATCGACAGGGATGTCGAAGAAGCCTTGGATTTGCGCTGCGTGCATGTCGAGCGCCAACACGCGCTGCGCACCCGCACCCACCAATGTGTTCGCCACCACCTTGGCGCTGATCGGCACGCGACCTTCGTCCTTGCGATCCTTGCGCGCGTAGCCGTAGTACGGAATCACCGCCGTGATGCGACCGGCCGACGCGCGGCGCAACGAGTCGATCAAGAGCAGCAATTCGACCCAGTTTTCCTGCACCGGCGGGCAGGTGGGCTGCAGCACAAAGCAGTCTGTGCCGCGCAAGTCGTCCATGATCTTGATGTCGATCTCGCCATCAGGGAAGCGCCCCACATGGGCCTTGGCGAGCGGAATCGACAAGTGCATCGAGATGCCCTGCGCCAAGCTCGGATGCGCCGTTCCGGTGATGAGCGTGATCTTCTCGCTGTAGATCGACATGGCCTCAACCTGCGCCCTTCTTGTGATGCTTCTTGGCCGGCAAACCGACCCAGGTCTCGCCCGCTTGCATGGGCGCGTTCTTGGCGACCACCGCTCCGGCGCCGGTGGTGGCGCCAGCGGGGATCGTGTTCGGGGCGACAATCACCGTGCCCGAGCCGATGAAGGCGCGCTCGCCGACGATGCTCTTGTGTTTGAGCTTGCCGTCGTAGTTGGCAAAGATCGTCCCCGCGCCGATGTTGGCCTTGGCGCCAATCGTGGCATCGCCGAGGTACGCGAGGTGCTTGGCCTTGGCGTGTTCGCCCAGGTCCGTGTTCTTGGCTTCGCAGAAGTTGCCGATCTCGGCCCCGTCGCGCAGCACCGTCCCCGCACGCAGGTGCGTGAACGGCCCTACTTCACAGTGAGCGCCAACCGTCACACCAGCGCGCAGCACGACAAACGGCAAGATCTTGGTGCCGACACCGATCTGCACGCCATGTTCGATGACCGCCGTGGCGGGATCTTCGATCTGCACACCGCGCGCCATGTGCCCTTCCAAGATGCGTGCTTGCAGAGCCCAGCGCGCCTCGGCCAAGTGCTGCAGCGTGTTGACGCCCAAGGACTCTTCCAAGTCCTCAAGCTCCACGCTCTCGACCGGCAAGCCGCGGCGCACAAAGGCAGCCAGCACGTCGGTGAGGTAGTACTCCTTCTGTGCGTTGGCGTTGGAGAGCTTGGGCAGCTCCTCCACCAAAACGCGGCCATCGAAGGCGTACACGCCCATGTTCACTTCGTCGATGGCGCGGATCGCCGCATCGGCGTCCTTCTCCTCGACGATGCGTTGCACGCGGTTGTGCTCGTCGCGCACGATGCGGCCAAAGCCGCGCGGTTCATCGGGCACCGCGGTCAAAAGGCTCATGCCGCCCACGGGGCGTGCCGCCGCCAGCTGCGCCACGGTGCTGCCGCGCAAGCAGGGCATGTCGCCATACAGCACCACGGTCACGCCGGGATCCGAGCCCAACGCCGGCAAGCACACTTGCAGCGCGTGCCCGGTACCGAGCTGCGGCTGCTGGACCACAAAGGTCACATCCGCGACACCGCCACACGACTTGGCCACCGCCGCCTTGACCTCGTCGGCGCCGTGGCCGATGACCACCACGATGCGCTGCGGTTGCAGCTCGCGAGCCGCGTCCAGCACCCATGCGAGCATCGGACGCCCGCAGGCCTCGTGCAGCACCTTGGGCCGCTCGCTCAGCATGCGCTTGCCCATGCCCGCGGCCAGCACCACGACGGTGCCGACGGCAGAGGCTGTCGGGGTGGCGGACGGTGTGGCGGGGGCGGCCATGGTTGCGCTCAAAGGGGCGAACAGTCTACCTCCCCACCTTCTGAGCGTCCACCCTACCGCAGGGGGCATGGCCCCCCTACACTAAGCGCATGCGCCTAGTGCACCGCCTGCTCACGCTCTGCGTGCCCCTGCTCTTGGTCTCGGCGACCTTCGCCGCTCCGGCAACCTTGGCCGCCCCGCTCGTGCCGGGCGACAAGGAAGACTGGGCCACAGTCGAGGACATCAACGCGCCGCCGCCGGCGCGGGCGACCGCGGCACGTGCCATCTGCACGCGCGCCAAAGCGGCCGGGGCCTGCCATGAAGTGGCTGCCAAGCTGATCGACATCGGCATGAAGCCGACCACGCCCCCGGATCTGGGCCGCGTCATCGCCGACGCCGTGGGCTCGTGCGGCGACGAGAAGACCGGCAAGATCGTGGCCGCTGGCATGAGCAAGGGCCAGACCGAAGATCGCCTCTTCTTCGTGCGCGCGGCGCGCGGCTTCAAGACACCTGCCGTGGCGGATGCAGCCTTGAAGATGCTCTCCGACAAGGAAGAGCGTCTGCGCGGCGAAGCGCTCGAGCTGCTGATTGATCACAAGGTGGAAGCCTGTGTCCCCAAGCTCGAAGAGATCCTCGCCAAGGGCAAGGACACGAGCTTGATCGGCACCTGCGTGCGCGGCGTGTCGCAGTTCTTGAAGGGTGGTCCGCGCTGGACCGAGTGGGAAGGCAAGCTGATGGGCTACGGCGCTTCGCCGGTGCCCGAGCTGCGTCGCAGCGCGCTGCAAGTGCTGGCCGAGAACAAGGACGCTTCGCGCTTTGACTTCTTTGGCGGCTTGTTGAATCACGACGACTGGAGCACGCGCGCCATCGCGGCCGGTTGGATGGAACGCGCCAAGACGAAGAAGGCCGTCGGGCTGCTCATCGAGCGCTTGGGCAAGGAGCAAGAAGGCACGCGCGTCTTTGGCGACATCGATGATGCGCTCGGTCGCATGACCGGCATGACGCGCTGGGAAACAGCGGAAGAGTGGTCCACGTGGTGGAAGAACTCGGAAGCAGCCTTCGAATTCCCGAAGAACTCGGGTGCCGTCGGCACGCGCAAGACCAAGGAAGAAGAGCCCGCACTCGGCACCGGCGGTGTGCATGCCAAGTTCTATGGCATCCAAGTCGAGACCAAGCGCGCCATCTTCATCATCGACATCTCGGGCTCGATGAACGAGCCGACCAAGAACCCTGACTATGGTGGCCGTCCGCGCGTCGATGTGGCCAAGGACGAGTTGATCAAGCTGATCGACGAGTTGCCGCAAGGCTCGTGGTTCAACATGGTCACCTTCTCCACCGGCGTCGAGCAGTGGTTGGAGAACTTGGCGGAAGCTTCGGGCGAGAAGCCCAGCACCGGCAAGCGCAAGCCCAAGGGCGGTCCTTCGACCGGTGGTGGCTTGGACAAGCCCAAGGACGAGAAGGAAGCGAAGAAGGACGAAGAGAAGGTCAAGAAGCACGACGCTGAGTTGCGCCAAAAGGCCAAGGAATACGTCCAACGCCAAGGCGCCAACGGTGCGACGAACATCTACGACGCGTTTGAGCTGGCCTTCGAAGATCCCGATGTGGACACGATCTTCTTCCTGACCGACGGCCAGCCGACCGCCGGCAAGGAAACGGATCCCACGGCGATTCGCGAAGCCGTGCGCCGTTGGAACGCGGGGCGTGGCGTGCGCATCCACACGGTGGCGGTGGGCGACAACTTCCCGCTGTTGCAGTGGATCAGCTCGGACAACGGCGGCGAACACCGCTTCATCGAATAGCGCACGTGATCCTGTCGGCCGTACTGCTGTACTGCCTACCGCTTGTGGCGGATCTGGATGTCGTCGCAGACGCCAAGGCGAACGGCACCGAACGAGCCACAGCCATCCGTGCCTACATGACCGCGGCCAAGGCGGAGGGCCGTTGTGCTGATGCGGCCAAGGCTTTGGATGCGGTCATTGTCGACCCCAAGTTTCCTGCGTGGTTGCGGCGTGTAGGCGCCGAAGCCATCGCCACCTGTGGTGACGAAGCCACCGCGAAGTACTTGGCGCCGTTGATGCAGCGCGGAGACACCTATGCGCGTTTGCATGCGCTGCGCGCGGCGCGCGGACATGCGTTCCCCATCGTGTGGGACGCAGCGTTGCGCTTGGTGAATGACAAAGAACCGCGCGTGCGCTGCGAGGCCATTGAGCTGCTGGAACGGCACGCGCATGCGCCAGCGGCCGAGCGGTTGAGCGAGTTGGTCACGAAGGGCAAGGATCGCGAGGCCTTGGAGCCTGCGCTGCGTGCGACAAGCACCTTGCGCCGCGACAGCCCAGCCTGGCCGGCGTGGGAAACACAACTGGAGGCATGGAGCAGCAGCGACAAAGACGCCACTCGCCAACGAGCAGCGCTGGCCGTGTTGTTGAGCAGCGACGATGCGCGTCGCTTGCCGTTGGCCTTGCGGGCCCTGCAAGCCGAGTCGTGGTCGCTGCGCGTGCTGGCCTTGCAGTGGCTCAGCCGCAATCCGACGCGCGGTGCGATGGATGCTCTGGTCGCCCGACTGGGCCAAGAAGAGCCCGGCTCACGCCTGTCAGGAGATCTTGACAGCGTGCTGGGACAGTTGACGGGCATGGGGCGCTTTGACACGGCGCAGGAGTGGTCCACTTGGTGGGCGAACCACCAAGCGGATTGGCAAGCACCGGCTTCCAGTGCAGCGCCGAAGACCCAACCTGCGCCAGCTGGACCGACCTTGGGCACAGGCCACCAGGCGGCCAAGTTCTATGGCATCGAAGTCGTCTCCAAGCGCACGATCTACATCGTCGACTTGTCAGGCTCGATGAACGAACCGTCCAAGAGCGCGGGCAGTGCGGGCCGCCTGCGCATCGATGTAGCCAAGACCGAGCTGCTGCAACTAGTGGACAGCATGCCCGCCGGCGCGTGGTTCAACATCATCGGCTTCCACGACGGTGTCTATCCTTGGTTGGACAACTTGGCGGTGTGCGTGAGCCCCAAGTACAAGAAGCGGCCCGAGCTGCTGCGCAGTGATGCCGCCGAGCATGTGCGCAAGTTGGTTGTCGGTGGCAGCACCAACATCTACGACGCCTTTGCGCAGGCCTTCACGGATCCCGAGGTGGAC
>CAIKQM010000613.1 GCA_903829565.1 uncultured Planctomycetota bacterium | reverse complement strand
GCCTTCCTGCTGCCGCGGGCCGAACGAGCCGCGCTGCGCGCCGCCTCGCCGCTCTATTCCTTCGATCCCGACTTCGATGCACGCGCCACGCAAGCCATCGAAGCCGCCAAAGCCGCTGGCGACACTCTCGGCGGTGTGTGGGAGATCCGTGTGCTCGGCCTCCCGCCCGGTCTCGGCGGCTACATGCAGGGCGCGCAACGCCTGACCTCGCGTCTCGCCGCCGCGGTGCTCTCGATCCCGGCCATGAAGGGGGTCGAGTTCGGCGCTGGCTTCGACCTCGCGCGCCAGCGCGGCTCCAGCGCCCACGATCCGATCGAGGGCCGTCCTGCGGGTGATGGCCCGTGGGGGAGCCGGTACGCGCGCCACTCCAACCGTAGCGGCGGCCTCGAAGGCGGGATGACCACCGGCGAGGCCCTAGTGCTGCGCGTGGCCATGAAACCCATCTCGACCCTGCGCCAGTCCCTGCCGACGGTGGAGTTCGAGACCTTGGAGGCCGTGCCCGCGACCTGGCAGCGTTCGGATACGACGGCGGTGCCTGCGGCCTCGGTGGTGGGGGAGGCGGTGGTGGCGTTGGAATTGGCGTCGGCGTGGTTGGAGCAGTGGGGCGGGGTGTCGTTCCCGGCGGTGGAGCGGGCGGTCGAGGGCTATCGTGCCTCGTTGAAGCGGGTTTGAGCGCGCCTAGCCGCGGGTCGAGCGGATTTTCCCACTACCCCCTTGACCCCCAAGACTTCTTCTCTACACTCTTCGCTCCCTTCGTCGAAGGGCGCCCTAGGTGTGCACCTCACCGTGCACCCCGCGGACGCCGCGAGATGCAGGCGAACGCCCGGCCACTGGCTGCGCGGGTTCTTCGGGCCCTCGGGCCCGGATGCCAGCGTAGCTCAATTGGCAGAGCACCTGATTTGTAATCAGGCGGTTGCGGGTTCGAGTCCCGCCGCTGGCTCCACCACTGGAGCCGGGCCGCTGGCTGCAAGCAGTTGCTGTGCTGGCTGGAACGTTCGCAATGCACCCCGCGCGCCGCGGACACCATGGCGCTGACGACGAAGTTGCTCCCTGACAACGAGACCCCTTCTCGAGACGACTCGAGGGAGTGGGGCGGCCAATCCAAAGGTTTCGCCCTGCGCTTGTACCTGGGCATCGAGCACTGGCTGGAAAGCAGTCTCCGCATGTGAATGCGGGGCCTTCGGCCAGCTGGCGCTACGCGTGATGCGCATCGCACGAATTACGGCGGGGAGATACCGAAGCGGTCAAACGGGACGGACTGTAAATCCGTTGGCTCTGCCTTCGGCGGTTCGAATCCGCCTCTCCCCACCAACCTGCGTGTGTGTCGCGTGGTGTAGCGCCAAAGTTTGCGGACTCATCAGCCGCGAACGGGCTCGTTCTGGGTATGAGCGGCATTCGCGTATGGTTCTCCTGCGTACGGCTGTTCTGTTGCGGGTTAGTCCCGATCAGAGCCGCGCGGGTGCAGTTCAGTGCGCGGGTGTAGTTCAATGGTAGAACGTCAGCCTTCCAAGCTGAACGCGTGGGTTCGATTCCCATCACCCGCTCCATTCTCCCGCTCCTTTTTCTGTGCCTGCTCCACGTATCCGGTTCCCCGCGGTCAAGGCCGGCCTGAAAAGGCTGTGTGTGGCCGTGGGCGGCGCTGCTGTAGCTCAGTGGTAGAGCACTTCCTTGGTAAGGAAGAGGCCATGGGTTCAATCCCCATCAGCAGCTCCATCTCTTTCCCTCTCTCGCGTTTGTGTGCTCTAGAAGGGCCTCGCTAACAACTCACATCAACCAACCGCAGAAATTGGGCCATCTGGCTCGGCTTCTACGGTCCGACTCCTAAACCACAACTAACCAAACGATCAACCGACTCTCTCTCCAAAGCCATGCGCAACTATGCCATGTGCAGCGGTGGGGCGAAGGTTGAATGACAAGGGTCACGCGGCCCGCAACGGATCCCAAACACACATGGCAAAGGATAAATTCCAGCGGACCAAGCCACACGTGAACGTGGGCACGATCGGTCACATCGACCACGGCAAGAGCACGCTCACGGCGGCCCTCGCGGCCCGCTCCTCGCATCGTTACAAGACCAAGGTCAAGAGCTACGCCGAAATCACCAAGGGTGGTACGGTTCGTTCCTCGGACAAGACGGTCACGATCGCGGCTTCGCACACCGAGTACGAGTCGGCGACGCGCCACTACGCGCACGTTGACTGCCCGGGCCACGCCGACTTCGTCAAGAACATGATCACGGGCGCCGCGCAGATGGACGGCGCGATCCTCGTCGTGTCGGCCGCCGACGGCCCGATGCCCCAGACGAAGGAGCACGTGCTCCTCGCTCGTCAGGTGAACGTGCCGCACATCGTGGTCTTCCTGAACAAGGTTGACCTGGTGGACGACGCCGAACTGCTCGAGCTGGTCGAGATGGAAATCCGCGACCTCTTGAACAAGTACAAGTTCCCGGGCGACAAGACCCCGATCATCCGTGGTCAGGCCAAGCTCGCTCTCGAGAGCAACGGCGCGGACGACGCAGGCAACGCTTGCATCGACCAGCTGATGGACGCCCTCGACAGCTTCATCCCGACCCCGCAGCGCGATGTCGACAAGCCCTTCCTCATGTGCGTGGAAGACGTCTTCTCGATCTCCGGTCGCGGCACCGTCGGTACCGGTCGTATCGACCGCGGTATCGTCAAGGTCGGTGACCCGGTCGAAATCGTCGGCCTGCGCGACGAGATCCTGAAGTCGACCTGCACCGGCGTCGAAATGTTCCAGAAGGAACTCGATCAGGGCGAAGCCGGCGACAACGTCGGTATCCTCCTGCGCGGCGTCGACAAGACGACGCTCGAGCGTGGCATGGTTGTGGCCAAGCCGGGCACCATCAAGCCGCACACCAAGTTCGAGGCTGAGGTGTACATCCTCACCAAGGACGAAGGTGGTCGCCACTCGTTCTTCAAGGACGGCTACAAGCCCCAGTTCTACTTCCGCACGACGGACGTGACCGGCACGATCAAGCTCCTCGGTGGCGCTGAAATGTGCATGCCGGGCGACAACGTCAAGATCGAAGTCGAACTGCTGACGAAGGTCGCCATGGACGAGCAGCTGCGCTTCGCTATCCGCGAAGGTGGCCGCACGGTCGGCGCCGGCGTCGTCACGAAGATCCTGGCCTGATAGAGACTCAATGGCGCGGCCGGAGCCCAGAGGCTCCGGCCGCGGCCTGCTCCGGCAGCAAACCTACTCCG
>CAIKQM010000612.1 GCA_903829565.1 uncultured Planctomycetota bacterium | reverse complement strand
GCGCACGCGCGCGCTGGACGCATTGGCTTCCGCCAACACACCGCGCATGCGCGCCAAGGCACGCTCGGATCCCGTCATCACACG
The DNA here is from genome assembly GCA_903829565.1 of uncultured Planctomycetota bacterium. GTDB lineage: Bacteria > Planctomycetota > UBA1135 > UBA1135 > SXXH01. The sequence goes on along the minus strand of CAIKQM010000612.1, from coordinate 2,630 downwards.
ACCACCCACAAGGCGGTCGGTGTCCTCTTGCGCGGCGCGGCGATACTCCTGCAAGTCCTGCGTCTCGGCCGCGGTCCACTTGTAGGTGGCGGGAGTCGCAAAGACGAGCGGCGGCCGTGCTGTCGAGTACACACTGAACGGTGCCGTGGCGCCCAAGTGCACGATCAACTCCGACGAAGTCTCGTTGGCAAAGCCTTCCTCTGCCAAGCGACCAATCCACCCCGAGCGCTTGTCACGCCCACGCACATCCGCGTTGTGCCAGATGTCATAGCTCTTGAAGTGCGAACGGCTCGGACCGGGGTAGCCACAGCCTTCGACAATCGCCATGCGTCCCGCATCCCACAGACCTTTGATGCGCTTCCACGCGGGATGCAAGCCGCGGTACTCATCCAGCTTGAGCACCTCGCTGGCGCCGATGCGCGTGGCAGTACGCGCGGTGTTGTACGCATCGTCACCGTAAGGCACCACGGAGGACAAGGCATCATTGCCACCAGTGAGCTGCAGCAACACCAACGCGCGGCCAGGCTTCGCTTGCGGCTTACGCGGAGCCTCGTCGGCCCGAGCAGTACGCGCGAAGAACTGCAGCGCGGCCAAAGCAGCACCACCTGCCAGCACAGTACGGCGATCAAGGTTCGACATAGCGCAATCTCAGTGCAGTTGAGCTTCGGGCAAGCTCAGGATGAGGTGGGCCACGCGGCGCAGAATGCGCTCGGCGGTTTGTTCGTCACGCAACCATGCACCTTCGCGCAAGTCGCGATCCGCGCGTTCGGCAGCCAAGTACACCAGCATGCGCTCGCGCGTTTCGTCCGGCACAGGAATGGCCAACAAGTCGGCCAACAGAGCATCCACGATCTCGGCGTCGCTCAGATCCGCGGCTCGCTCTGGATGCAAGGCGCGCAAGCGCGCGCACAGATGAATGCGCGGCAAGTAGCCCGTGGAATCCAAGCGGCGCAACAAGCTGATGGCTGCACCGTTCGCGCGCCCGGGCTTGAGTTCCTTCATGCGCTCCATGGACATGTCCGCACCCATGGCTTCGTCGAGCTGCATGGGATCGCCGGCCAAGAGATCGGCTTGCGAGACCACATCATTCAAAGTGACGGTCCCCAACAACAGGCCCGCGAGATTTCCGCGTTGCATCAGCGTCGCGGTCGAGATCCACGCAAAGCCCTCGTCCCAGCCCTTCACCGTCGGCGGTGCAAAGAGTTTTTGACCAAGCAAGATTGAGCCGCCGTTGAGCACGAACTCCGGCGGATCCAAGCGCAAGCGCCGCGCCACACCAACCAACTGCTCGACCGGCGAGCTGACGCGCGCGCCGACGATCTCCTCGCGGTAGAACGCATCGTCCAAGAACAAGGCACGCAGCACCGCGCCCAAGTTCCAGTCCTCCGCGCGCAGCAGCGCAGCGTACTGCTCGACACGCGCGGCTTCGGGCTCTACACCCTCGTACCACCACAAGATGCGCCGCGCGACATGACGCGCACAGGCTTCGTGCGCCAAGATCACATCGACCAAGCGCTCACCGTCGAGCGGACCTGTGGTGCCCAAGACCGTCTTGTCGCCGGTGTCGTGTTGGGCGGCGTCGAAGACATACTCGTTGTCACGCACCGTACGACCGGTCAGGGCGCGCGCAGCCGCCTTCACATCGGCTTCGGTGTACGGCCCCACGCCGAGGCTGAACAACTCCATCAGCTCGCGCGCCAAGTTCTCATTCGGACGCCCGCGGCGATTGGCGGTGTTGTCGAGATACACCAGCATCGCCGGATCGCGCACGATGCCGCGCAGCAAGGTCGCATAGCTGCCCAAAGCATGTTCGCGCAGGAAGCGATGCTGCTCGATCATGGGCCACGCTTGCGTGACCTTGTCGCTGCTCGAGACGAACCAACCGTGCAGGAACAGCGTGGCCTTGTCACGCAACGGATCGGTGCCGGAGACCATGCGCCCCAACCACCAATGGGTCAGCTCGACCAGCTGCTTGCGGTCCAGCTCGCGCGCGGCGTTCTCTTTGGCGCGGCGCTCTTCCTCAGTCAGCTCGCGCATGGCACTGCGCGATGGCACCCGCACGCGTTCGAAGTACGGCGGCTCGGACTCCGGACGCGGCGCGAACAAGCGTTCCACGCAGCCGGCACGCCCCTGCTCGACCGCCAAGCGGATTTCGGCCGTAGAAGCGCCAAAACCCGCGCGATTCAGCAGGTGTTCCGCCTCGCGTTCCGACCAGACTTCATCGGCGCCGCCGACAAAGAGCAGGGATGCCAGGTAGAGATGCAGCATGGAAGGGACCGTCTCGTGCTTTCTGACTTGAGCATCTCATGATCTCTGGAATCGCGCTATCGCTCTTTTGCGTACGTATGCTGGTGGGCCGCAAGTCGGCGCCCTCACAGCCACAACGACCCCTCAACGACCGTGCAACCGATCCCCTCCGCCGCTCCCGCTCCTAAGGACCTGCGCGACTTCCTGACGCGCTTGCGTGCCGCAGGAGAAGTTGTCGATGTGCACTGCGAGGTTGATCGCGACTTGGAGGTGGCGGAGATTCACCGGCGTGTCATCGCTGCTGATGGGCCGGTGCTCGTCTTCCACAAGGTCAAAGGTGCGCGCTTTCCGCTCGTGACCAACTTGTTCGGCACGCGCAAGCG
>CAIKQM010000611.1 GCA_903829565.1 uncultured Planctomycetota bacterium | reverse complement strand
CAAAGATCTGGCGCGGACCGTGTGTCAGGTTTCCTTGACGGTCTGGTTCCGCTTGCCACAGAGGTGGAGTGAACAGACTGGTGCAGGCCACGAGATGCAGGTTGCGCAAGCGCGCTCGCAAGACCGGCCGCGCCTCGCCGTGCACGCCTTCGGCCAGCACACGCCACGCATGCAACAACAGCAGCGATTCAAAAGCCTGCGCCGTGTCATAGCGCTCATGACCAGGATGGCGCGTGTTGTGCACACGCATGAGCAAACCACTGCTGGGCACGGCCTCCAGCATCAGCTGCGTGACCTGCACGCACCACGCCTCATGCGTGGCACGCCAGCCGTCGTCGGCCACAGCATGCGCGGCACCCACGGCATCCATGATCCACGCCTGGCCGCGGCCCCACGGCAAGCCGCTGTGCGGCCGCTCCGCCACCTCTTGCCTGAGCACTGGAAGAGTGGCGCCCTTGGACCACGAAACCGGCGTGTGCGGGTACTCGTGCATCGCCAAGCGCCCCAACTCCGCGGCGAGCAGCACATCATCCTTAGCCAGCGCGTCATTCGCCAACCACACCAGAGCCTTGGCCGGAGCGGTCCAACGCACATAGTGCTGGTCATCATGCGGCCACCAAGCGTGGACGTTGTCGGGGCCGTTGGCGCCTGCAGCTCCCAACTTGGTGCGCGAGGCATAGGGATCGCCGCGATCCCAGTCCGGCCGCAATCCTCGGCGCTCCACCTCGGCCGCTTGCGCGATGGCTGCGGGGTGCGCGACGGCGCGGCCGGCAAAACTCGGCAGCCGAATGTCGCCGTTGAGCCGATAGTCGAACGGAATCAGGCCCGCAGCTGCAGGACCACGTTTGGTGAGAGCCAACTCGCACGACCAAGGGCGTCCGCGACGATCCCACGCGGCTTGGGGCTGGCGCGCCGCGTTCATGCGGTGCTGCAACGCCAAGCGTTGCAAGCCCGATGGCGCTCCGCTCACCGCCACCCAGTGACCTTCGGACAAAACGATGCCCACGCCCCCGGTCGCACCTTGCTGCTGGTCAAAGTAGGGCTGCGCCCACCCCATGGCGGGCGCTTGGTAGGGGTAGCTCAACGGCTTGCCGGTGCGCAGGTACTGTTCGATGCGACGCAAATCCGCCGCCTCACGCGCCTCGTAGACTAGCGCGCCCTCGCTGGTGCGCGTGGTGTAGAGGGCCGCACTGGGCAACTGCTCACGCTGGGGGAACCAACGCGGCAGCGCTTGCCACGACCACAGCCCCAGACCGGCAACAGGAAAGCCCACATCGCGGAAGTGCAGGAAGTCGTGCCCGGCCCAACCTGCGTCGGCGCGCCGCACGACAAGCCTGCGCTGGAACTGGGCTTGGCTAGGCAAACAATGCAAGCGACCATCCGGCAGGGGAGCCACCAGGGGCACGACGACCTGTGTGCCCTCGCTGCGCGCCACGCCTAGAAACGGATCAGCGATATCCGCGTCCACCACCCAACCGGCGGGCAGCACCAACTCCACGCTGCGCACCCAAATTGGCCCCAGCGGTGCATCCAAGGCATGGGGTTCCTCCGCGGGCGAGGCTAGTCCGTTGTGGATGCGCAGATCCAAGGACACGGCTGGCGCACCTGCGCGTTGCGTCACATAGGCATGCACACCCATCGCATGCGGCAGAGCCTCGGTCTGCACCGGCGCGACCGGCACGAGCACTGCGGCGAGACGTCGGCGCACCAGATGCGGGCCCCAGACCAAGGGCTGGTTCGCTTGCAGGCCAAGGCTAGAGGGTGCGCCAGTGAGCTCGGCGCCATAGACCTGCCCGTGCACATCCACCGTGCGCAGGTAGAACTGCGGAGTCGCGCTCGGCTGCAACAACGCCTGCACCTGCGGATCCAGGCGCGGGGTGCGCGCTCGCGCATCGGAGGTGGCCGGTGCAGTGGCCGCTTCCAACAGCTCCACATTCGCAACCAAGGCGGCTCCTGCACGCCATTCAGCTGCAGTCTGCACGCTCGCACAGAGCTCTACCGTCTCCAGCTGGCCGGTTGCGGAACGCGTGACGCTCGCCACTTGCGCAGGCACGGGTGCGTCCACATTCGGAAAGCGCACGACCAACGGACGCGTCATGTCGAAGGTATGCGGCACGGGCAATACGGTGCGCAGCACCATGAGCGGACCGGTTGGCGCACGGAACTGCACGCGAGCCACCACCTCGGCTGCTGGTGTGCGTGCGGCCGCAAGCCCACAGCACAGCCACAGAGCCATTAGCCCGCAGATCCACGCCCAGCGCATGCGGTGCATCCTAACGCCAGTGCTTGCATGGATACTGGTCCAGCTGAATGTGCACGCGTTGCAAGCCCATCTAGAGCCGCTCCGGGCCGGGGCCGCGGTT
>CAIKQM010000610.1 GCA_903829565.1 uncultured Planctomycetota bacterium | reverse complement strand
CCCGCTGTTTTTGTGGGTTTCTGGTGCAGCAGCGGCTTGGTCTCTGGCGCGGCTGCGTGATGACGTCGCCATTGGCAAGGTGACTCATTCCGCCGGTAGCAAGGCCCTCCGCCGCTGCCTCACCTTGTTTGGGCTCGGCTTGCTCCTCAATGCCATCCCCGCTTGGGATTGGTCTACCTTGCGAGTGTATGGTGTCCTTCAGCGCATCGCGCTCGTAGCGCTCTTCCTGTGGTTCTGGGCGCGCACCATGCCACGCCAGCGCGATCTAGCCGGTGCTGTTGTCTTGCTTGTGGTGTGGATGCTGTTGCTCATCGTGCCCGAACAAGGCTTGGACAAGGCTCTCAACTTGGGTGCGCAAGTGGATCGCTGGTCCGTGGGGCAAGCGCACCTGTACCTGCAAGGTGTGTATGACCCGGAGGGGTTGCTGTCCACATTGGGCGCCTGCGCCACGGGGCTGCTGGGCTTGCATGCGGGTGAGCGTATCCGTGCTGCTGCGACTCAGAGTCCACTCGACACGGGAACGCGCGAGGTCATCCGCTTCGGTGCCGCTTGCTTGCTGTCGGGGCTCGCGCTCTCCCTGCTTGTCCCGCTCAACAAACCACTCTGGACAAGCTCCTTCGTCCTCTGGACCGCGGGCCTCTGCAGCGCCGTGTGGTGGCTGCTCTCACGTGCATCCAGCTATGCGTGGTGGCGCCACCCACATGAACTCCTTGTTGCGATGGGGCACAACGCCCTGCTGCTCTATATGGGTGCAGGCTTGCTAGCGCGCGCATTGCTGTGGTGGAAGTTGCCTTGGCAAGACGGCGAGTCCAGCGCGCGCAGTGTGCTGTACCAAACCTGCTTTGCCCCGCTCGCCGAACCACACCTGGCGAGCTTGCTGTTCGCGGCCTCCAACCTGTTGATCTGGTGTCCGCTGCTCGTGTGGTTGCATCGCAAAGGCTGGCGCTGGTCCGCTTGAGTGAAGGACTAGGAAGGTTCTTCCAGGTCGATTCCAAGACAGATTCAAGACGACGCTCGCACTAGGTCGAAGCGGAGCAAGTGTTGCTGCCGGATGACTCGCGGGGCCCCTCGCACCGGATGGCACATCTCCACCACCACCGCGGGGATCACCACTCCCCGAATCTGCGATGCGCGTCACCACCGCGTTCCTTGTCCTTTCACTGCTCTCAGCCTCTTGCGCTGGAACAGAAGCTACTCGCTCCACCTCAGTAGGTGTGTCCAGCAACTACCTCGGCCGTGGCGTGGTAGTCCATGATGGACCTGTAGCCCAAGCCTCGTTGGATGCGGCCTTTGCCAGCGAACAAGGTGTGTTCACAACGAGCATCTGGGCCAACATGGATGTGTCAAGCGAGTTTGACGCCTTTGGCAGCATCACGGAGCTGGATCTCATCGCTGACTGGACTGCCAATGCTGGTCCGATGACGTGGTCGGCAGGTGCGATCCAATACACCTTCCCGCACAGCGGCGCCGCCTTGACCACCGAGCTGTACGGCAGCCTGCAAGCCGCGGAATGGCCGCTGACTCCCACCTTGACGGCCTACTGGGACTTCGTCGAGGCGGATGGTGTGTATGCGACGTTGGGTGGCAGCCACACGCTCGACCTAGCGGAGGCTTGGTCACTCACTTTGGCCTCTTCCGTTGGATGGATGAGCAGCGGCATGACCGGGTTCAACTACGGTGTAAGCCAAGACGCCTTTAGTGACCTCTACGCCACGGCCACGCTGGCGTGGACGGTTGATGAAGTCGTTGGCTTGAACGCAGGTGTCGCCTGGGCATCGGTGCTCGACTCGGAACTACGCGACGCAGTCGAGGAAGCGGACAACGCGACGCTCACCTTCGGTGCGACCGTGGGCTTCTGAATCAAGTCCAGCGTTGAGCTGCTGGGCGACTGGGTGCATCCTAGGCGCCCATGTGGACGATCGCTGATGGAGCGCTTTGGCCTTGGCCCCAGCGCGTGGTACCGCTTGAGGGGCGCCTTGCGTTCCTTCGTACTGGCACGGTCTGGATCAACGACGGCCATACGGCCGAAGTGGTGCTGCCTTTTGTAGATGCACTACGACAACGCGGCTTCGCCTTGCAGCTCACCGCTGCACGCAGCGGTCCGTTGGATCCAGCGCTCAGTATCGTGCTCGATGACACTGCGCCTGTGCGTGCGCAAGGCTATGCGCTCGTCGTCGACTCTGAAGGTGCACGCATCGAAGCGCGCGACATCGCCGGTGTACGACATGCATTGTGCACCTTCCTCCAGTGGATCGATGCGGCCGCGTCCGAAGCGCGCACGAACGATCAAGCCGTTGTGCATTTGCCTTGCGCAGCCGTCGAGGACTGGCCTGCGTTTGCCGAACGCGGCGTGATGCTCGATGTGTCGCGCACGCGGGTGCCGTTGCCCGAGACCTTGGATGATTTCGCGGTGCGCATGGCGGGCTTGAAGACCAATCGTTGGCAGCTGTACTTCGAGCACACGTTCGCGTACGCAGGCCACGAAGATGTGTGGCGCGATGCGTCGCCCTACACCGGTGATGAGCTCTTGCGTCTCGATCGCCGCCTGCGCCAACTGGGCGTGGAACTGGTTCCTAACCAGCAGAGCTTCGGCCACATGCATCGCTGGTTGACGCATGAGCGTTATCGGCCTTTGTCAGAAGTACCTGACGGTGTCGAACACGCCTTCTCCATCCATAAGGAGCCTTTTGCACTCTGCCCCAGCGATCCGCGCGCACTCGAGCTGGTGGAAGACCTCTGGGACCAACTCACGCCGCACTTTCAAAGTCGCACGCTCAACATCGGAGGCGATGAGACCTTTGATCTGGGCATGGGGCGCAGCAAGGCCGAAGTCGAGCGTCGTGGCGTAGGTCGCGTGTACCTTGAGCATGTGCAACGCCTGCACGAACGTGTCAGCGCGCGTGGCCTGACGATGCAACTGTGGGGTGACATCGTCGTTCAACATCCCGAGCTCGTATCGGAGCTGCCGCGTGATCTTGTGCTGATGGAGTGGGGCTACGATGCCGGCCATCCATTCGCCGAGCATGTGCAACGTTTCCGCGAGACCGGCATCCCCTTCCACGTCTGCCCCGGGACATCCTCCTGGCAGAGCATCTCCGGTCGCGCGACCAACGCCCTCGCCAATCTCAAAGAAGCCGCCATCCAAGGAGCCGCAGCCGGTGCCACCGGCTGGCTCGTGACCGACTGGGGTGATCGCGGCCATCTGCAACCACGCAGCGTGTCGTGGTTCGGCCTGATCGCCGCCGCAGGCCTAGCTTGGAACCCAAGCTCAGCAGCCCACCTCGACGACGCCCTGTGGGCCAAGCTCATCTCCCGCTTCGCCTTCGACGACGAGTCCGGAGCCAGCGGCCAACTGCAGCTGGACCTAGCCCGCGTCCACGAAACCTGCGGCGCCACCAGCACCAACGGCTCCCCCCTCTTCTTCACACTGGCCTTCGCCGACAAAGCCTGGCCCCACGCACGCGTCAAAGACCCAACCGCCGACGGCTTCGAACGCGCCCGCGCGGAACTAGCCTCGCTGCGCACTCGCGTGAACCTGTCTCACAGCCGCCGCAGAGACGCGGATCGCCTCGCCGATGAGTGGCGCTGGATTTGCGATGTGCTGAGTACTGCGTGTGAGTTGGGGGCGGAACGATGCGGGGTGGCGGATGGGACGCCATTGGCTGGATTGCCGGCGGGAGCGAAGAGGAGGATGGCGACGGCGCTGGAGGGGCTGGAGTT
>CAIKQM010000609.1 GCA_903829565.1 uncultured Planctomycetota bacterium | reverse complement strand
CGCGACTTTGGTGCACCTGTACGCACCCGGCCGGGCTATCTGGAGCTTGGCGCCCGGCGTGTCGGAGCTGGACCCGAATTTCGGTCTCTACAGTCCATCGAAGGATGGTACTTCGTTCGCTGCTCCGCATGTAGCAGGTGTGGCGTCACTCGTGTGGGCCCACATGTCTGGGACTACTTGGAACTACACCGATGTGCGCGCGCGCTTGCTGAACACCGTGCGAGCTGTGCCCGCCTCCAACTCGATCTCTGTGCGTTGCACTTCGGGCGGAATTGTGGATGCCTGCTCGGCACTTCAAGGTGTGCCCAGCCAGTTGCCGCAAGTCACGATCCTCGAACCTCAGAATGATCCCGGCCTCAGTGAGGTGCAACGCCTAGTGGGCGAGCCCATCGTGTTCACCATGTCGGCTACAGATCCGGACTACACCACGCCGATTCCCGCCAGCGACACCTTCTGGACCTCGTCGTTGCTGGGCGGTTTCTTGGCGCTGGACACCTACAGCTTCACCACCTCGAACTTGTCACCGGGTGTGCACACGATCGGCGCTTCTGCGGTCGAGGACAACGGCTCTGGTCGAGTCGTCACGGCCCTGCGCACCGTGCGCATCGTGTTGGCCACCGCACCAGCTGCTCCCAGCAACCTTTCCGTGACCAGCGGGGGAGTCAACACCGCGATCGTGCGCTGGCAAGACAACTCGACCAACGAGACCAGCTTCGAGATCCAACGCCAACGCAGCGTGGGCAATGGTCAGTGGAGCAACACCACTCCGTTCTGGGCGGAAGACAATCAAGAACAGTACACCGATGTGCACGGCGCGAGCACCTATAGGTACCGCGTGCGTGCCCGCAACGGCGGTGCGAACAGTGCTTGGACTCCCTGGGTGGTAGAGCCCTAGGTCTCTGCCACGGGCAGCGGAGGGGGCGGATGTTTCGAGAATTTCGCCGAGAACTTCGTGGGGCCGGCCTTTGGGTAGGTGTCGCAGCAGGCGTTGCGGCACCAACCTCAAGACACGAGCCCCACCATGAAGATCACCCACCTCCTCCTCGCTTTGTTCGCCCTCGCCATCGGCACCGCTTCACTGGCCTCAGGCCAGGAAAATCTGCTGCTGCAGCATGTACACGCCGGCTACGGCACGGTGGCGACAGACCAACACCTGATGGGCGTCCCCAGCTGGTGGTACTACGAGCTGCAGACCAGCGGCGTGGCCTTCTGCTTCAGCAACGACACCGCGGGGCAATGCCCGTGCGGCAACAGCGTCACGGCCGACTGGGGGCGCGGTGGCTGTCCGGCGCAGGGCGAGCGCAACCCGCGCCTAGAAGTGCAGGGCCAAACGCGCTTTGGCGCGGGGGGTGGCGACTTTCCCCGCTTCCTCGCGGACTTTGTGGGCGATGGCCCGGTGTTCTTGTTGCAGGCCGACACGGCCACGCTGCAAGGCCGTCCGTTTGGCAACGGCTTGCTGTGCCTCGGTGGCTCGATGCGTCGCGTTGCGACGACGATGGCCTACAACGGCTTCGCCATGGTTCCTCCGGCGCCGGGCTTCGATCTGGCGGCGCGCTTCGGCGTCACGGGACCCGGTTGGCGCTACTACCAGGTCGCCTATCGCATGCCGGAAGGTTTCTGCAACCCGGCAGCCGTCGGGTTCACGAACGCGGTTGCGGTGTTGTGGCGCTGAGGGCGTCCAAGG
>CAIKQM010000608.1 GCA_903829565.1 uncultured Planctomycetota bacterium | reverse complement strand
GATGCACCGGTCGACAACAAGGTGCCCACGAACGGCGCCGTGCAGGTGAACGAGGTGATCACCAACGTCGCGCCCATGAAGAACACGCCCACATAGCCACCGCGGCTGGAGGCGGCACCGGCCATGTTCATCATCCAGCTCGGCGGGTTCAGCGTCATGACGCCGAACAGCGTCAGCGCGAACAGAATGAACATGCCGCCGATGACGAGGTTGGTCACCGGATGAGTCGCGAAGGCGATGATGACCGGCCCCACCACCACGCCAATCAGCACAAAGATCAGCACGATGCCCGCGCCATACATAAGCGACAGCGGCAGGGTCGAGCCCTTGTTGGCCGAGGCTTGCTTCGTGAAGAAGCTGATGGTGATCGGGATCATCGGGTAGGTGCAGGGCATCAGCAGCGTGAACAGCCCCCACAGCACCGCCGACAACAGGAAGGCCCACAGGCTTTGGCCCTCGGTGTCGCCGGAGCCGTAATCGGTGGTCTCCGCCGCAGGCACCGCAGGCTTGGGCTGCGGTTTGGGCTGCGGGGTGGCCGCGAGATCGGCGGGGAACTGCGCCCACAGGGACGCAACGCCCTCGCTCGTGACGCCAATCGTCTCGGCATAGGGCGTGCACACGCCGCCATCGCCGTTCTCACAGGTCAGGCCCTGCAGCTTGACCTGCAAGTCGGACAGCTTGGCCTCCGGACCCGCCGTGCCACGCAGCCACAAGCGCAACTGCTCGACATGCTCGTAGATCTTCTTCGGCCCGTCGCCAAAGTCCTGCGTCGCGGTTTCGGGCTCGCTCCAGCGCCAATCGCCCCAAGTAAAGCCGGCGCCGCTGATCTCGACCGTCGTAGGCTGGCCGACGGCCCCTTCTTCGCCAATATCGGCCTCGGTCGGCCCGTGATACAGGTGCCAGCCCTCATCGATCTCGACGATGACGGCCACCTGCACCTCTTGACCCTTCTGCACGGCGTAGAAGGTCGCGGCGGCGTGTGTGTCGTCGTCTTGGGCGACGGCCAGACCCATCGGCGCCAGCAGGGCACACAGGTGCCACGCCACGGCCGCAAGGGAAGCGAGGAGGTCTCTCATGCGGGTTTCATCGTAGCGCAGGCAGGGTAGGAAGATGAGGGACTTGCGCCTTGGCACGGCAAAGGCCGATCATGGCCGCATGAACGCCGGAAGCCTAGTGCTGGTCTGTTTGATGTCGATGTCGTTCGCGCCCGTGCGCTGGCAGAACATTCCTGCGCAAGGTAACCCTACGCAGGCCCAGACGCGTGTGTTGGAGCAACTTCAGGGCGCGTGGCGTTTGCGCAAGATCGAGGACAAGCAGCTGGCCTCGCAGCGCCGCCAAGAGACCGGGTACATGGTGGTCTCGGGCTCGCATGTCGCGCTGGAGATCCACGTCGGCTACACGCAGGACAATGGTTTGGTGGGCCAGCCCATCTTCCAGACGGGCATCTATGCCTCCTCGATCGACAAGGAGCTGAATCTGGTGCTCAACACCTTGATCGGCTCGAACACCGACTCGCGCTTCAAGGCCTCGGCCGAGCAAGTGGGCAAGCAGCGCAAGTACACCGTCGACATCGTCGGCGCCATGCTGACCTTGCGCCGCGAAGACGGTGCGCAGTTCCTGTTCGACCGCCTGGCCGACAATGTCCAGCGCTACGACTTCTACGGCCGCAAGCTGGCCGACCCCAAGGAAGGGCCTGTCAAGAATCCTTGACGGCCGTTCAGGGCCGGTTGGTCGTGACGAAGTCGACACCCATGGCCCGCAGCTCGGCTGTGCGCACAGGGTCGTCAACCGTGTAGACGCCGACAGCCCAACCGCGTGCGTGCACCCTGGTCACATCCTCGGGGCGCAGATCGGTGTGCTTCCAATGCACAAAGCGTGCTCCGGTGCGGGCGATCGCATCCAGGGCGGCTTCGTCCAGCACACCCGACCCCAGAGCGCCAAGCACCAGCGTGGGCTCTAGTGCGTGCACAGCTTGCAGCCATTCCCAGTCGAAGCTTTGCACCACATCCTTCTGCACACGCTGCAAGCGGCGCACAGGCTCCAACACCGATTCGGGGCTGCCGTGCTTGCGCTCGATCATTGCCGGCGTGCCGCCCAACAACTGCAACGCTTGCTCCAAGCTGGGTACAGGCGTGCCACGGTGAGCCGCGCCCTTCCACGCGCCAGCGTCTAAGCGCTGTACTTGCGACCAGTCAAGAGAACTTGACAGACACTCCGGGCCGTACAGCGTGGCCGCATCCGTCGTACGATCCAAAGTACGGTCATGCATCAGGAACGCCACGCCATCGCGCGCTTCGAAGGTGTCGAACTCGACCCAGGCCGCCTTGGCCCGCACAGCCGCGTCCAACGCAGGCAGCGTATTCTCCGGCCAATCTGCACTTGCTCCGCGATGCGCGACGACTCCGCTGGGGACTCGGGCTGCGGTTGTGCACGCGACGTTCACCAACACAGCCACGCACACAAAAAGTAGACCCCGCATGCCCCCCGGCATGCGAGGCCCAGGCGCACGCATCATCAAAGCTGCCACGCCACCAACAAGCCGTTCGAGAGATTGAACGTGCTTGCCGTGCAATACGCCGCCGAGTTGCGGTACCACACTTGGTAGGTACGCGTGCTGCCGGCGGGCACCACTCCCTTGATCGAAACAGGCAGAGTGGAAGTCGCGTTCGGATACTGCGAAGCACCGGCCGCATTCACCGCCGTGCCTAGACGCACCACGGAACCCGCAGCGCAGCGCAAGCCATCGCCGAAAGCCACACCTGCGCCGCCGTTTTGCTGCGTGGTGCCTTGGAAGTACAACGCCGAACTATTGGGCATGCCGGTACCAAGCAACACGAAGGTGTCATTGCTGAGGCTTGCAGAGCCCGTTGAGCTCAACAACGCGCCGGACGCATTGATCGAGTTCGCGCAACCTGCGCCCGCAGCTCCAGCATTGGCGCAGGGACAGGCGGTACCGCTGCCATCACCAAAGCAGAACGGCGTGGTCGCATCGCACGCATCACCCAAGCCGTCGCCGTCCACATCGCTTTGCGTCGCGTTGGCAACGAGCACGCAGTTGTCGCAGTCATCACCGATGCCGTCGGCATCGATGTCCGGCACGCTGATCAGATTGACGAGACCGAGGTCCAGGTTCTGCGCCGAAGTGACCGGCCCATAGATCTCCAGCGGATCAAAGGTGAACGCGAAGCCCACCACACCATTCACATCCGCAGCAACCCAACGGCACGGTGTGCCATCCGCGTTGTAGAGACGATAGAGCGCGTCCGGCGTCCAGGTCGCCGTAGCCGGAATCGCGAAGCCACCCAACTCGTCGGCGTAGTAGCCGCCCGTCGCAGGATCATCCAACGGTGATTGGTAGCTGACTGCATCAACAGGTGTGAAGCCCGCCAACACGCCCGCGTCCAAGTTGTTGTCGTTGTCGAGGTCCAGATCGGTGCCGACCAAAGGCACCACGCCGTAGCCCAAGACCAAGGTGTTGGCACCGTTCTCGATGTCCGGGATGAAGTCGTTGTAGACCACCGAGGTCAACACATCGACCACCGGCGTGAACGGCGTGCCCGCGATATCGCGCACCAACAACAGACCATTCGGGCCCGTGCTGTACGCGTTCAAGTCGACCACCACATCGAGCATGCCTTGCGCCAACTGACCGGTGTCACCTTCGATGATCAGCAGCTTCCAACCTGCGAGCGATGCATTGGCGGGCCCACGAATCTCGATCGACTCTAGGCCTTGGTCGGCGCCAGGCGCGTTGATGAGTGCTTCGCTGATGGTGAACTGAGCTTGCGCGCCCACCGTAAGGGCCGCAAGAGCAACTGCAGAGTGAAGGTGCTTGGTGTACATGGCGGGCTATTGGGCCGCGACTCGATCAAGGTTGCTTCAAGCCAAAGCAAACACAGCAAAGAGATGAGCCCCGATCGCTGTACGCGACCGGGGCTCAAGGAGTCACAAGTCAGTCGTGACCTAGGCGCTCAGGGCGTCCAGATGACGGCCACCGCGTTCGTCAAGTTCGAGCCGGTTCCACACGGGCCGAGCGCGTTGCGGTACCACACTTGGTAGTAACGCGCGGCACCGGTGTTCGGGATCGAGCCCACCACCGAGATGCGCGGGTTCAAACCTTGCGGGTAGACCGCAGCACCTTGGAACGGCGACAGCGTGGCCACACGCACCACATTGCCCGCCAAGCAGCTCTTGCCATCAGCGAACGGCAACTGCTGGCGTGCGTCACCTTGCAGGAACAAGGCAAAGCTGCGTGCAGCGAAGCCCGGGTTGGGCATGCCACCCGCCGACAGCACGAAGCTATCCGCGGCCACCGACGAGGAGCCGGAACCGAACAGGAACGCGCCCACACCGGCCGAGTTGCGGCAACCGCCCACCGCCGAGTTGTTGCCACACGGACAGCCGCTCGTGCCGAAGCAGAACGGCGTGCCACCCGTGGTCTCGCACTCGTCCGGCACGCCCGTCTGGTTCACATCAGCCGAGAACGCACCCACGATGTCACAAGCATCCGGCACCTTGTTCAGGTTGCAGTCCGGAGCACCCGCGAACAACTCGCACGCATCGCCTTCGCCGTCGACATCGCAGTCAGCCTGCGTCGCGTTGGCGATGAAGGTGCAGTTGTCACAAGCATTGCCCACGCCATCGTTGTCGGTGTCGAGCTGATCGGCGTTCGGCACTGCCACGCAGTTGTCGATGCAGTTCGCGCGACCGTCAAGATCGGTGTCCGTTTCCAACACACCACAGCCGCACGCACCAGGCGAGGTCTTGTTGACATCGTTCGGGCAACCATCGTTGCAGTCCGGCGTGCCATCTGTGTCGGTGTCCGTATCCGCCACGCCGCAACCACAAGCACCCGGCGTTGTCTTGTTGACATCGTTCGGGCAACCGTCGTTGCAGTCCGCCGTACCATCACCATCGGTGTCGGTGTCGGCCGCGCCACAACCGCACGCGCCGGGCGCGGTCTTCAACGGATCACTCGGGCAACCGTCATTGCAGTCCGCGGTCCCGTCGTTGTCCGTGTCCGCATCGGAGAGGCCGCAACCACACGCACCAGGCGCGGTCTTCAACGGATCGTTCGGGCAACCATCGTTGCAGTCCGCGGTGCCATCGTTGTCGGTGTCCGCATCGGACACCCCACAACCACAGGTACCCGGCGCAGTCTTGAGCGGATCATTCGGGCAACCATCCGCACAGTCGGCTGTGCCATCGTTGTCCGTGTCGGTGCTCGAGGTGTCATTCGGGCACGGGTCGACGCTGCAGGTGTTGGCCGGATAGCCGGCATTACCCAAGCCATCGCCGTCCGTGTCCGTGCACGCGTCACACGCGTTGGCCAAGCCATCGCTGTCCGCGTCATACACCGTGTTGACCGAACCAGGCGTCAGCGTCTGGGGAGTGGTTCCCAAGTTCACGCCGTGCAACTCGAAGCCGAAGAAGCGCGTGGCGTCAAAGGTGTACGGACCACCGGGGTTGGTTCCGAGCACATCGCCACCCACCCACACGCACGGCGTACCGTTGGCGTTGTAGGTGCGCAGCAAAGCGTCGGCGTTGAAGCCTGCATTGGCCGGAATGACCGTGCCGCCGAGCTCGTCAGCGTAGGCGTAGTTCTCAGCACCATCGTTCTCGGTCAGCGTGACGCTGTCGACCACGACAAAGCCTTGCAACGCGCCAGCATCGAGAGTGCCGTCGTTGTTGCTGTCCAAGTCGCTGGCCAGCAACGGAGCCACACCGAAGCCAAGGATGTAGGTGTTGCTGCCGTTCTCAATGTCCGGTGCGAAGTCGAGCACATTGATCGTCGTGCCGCTTTCCGGCAACGGCTGGATCGCAGCACTGCTGTCACGCAACAGCACCAGACCATTGGTGCCAGCACTCAGGGCGCCGAGGTCGTAGCGCACATCGACCACACCAGCACCCAGTGCATCGCCGTCGACCGCCAACAAGAAGAAGCCGGCCAGCGAAGCACTCGAAACGCCGCGCAGTTCGACGAACTCTTGGCCGTTGTCCGTGCCAGGTGCGTTGGTGTAGATCTCACTCAAGGTGAACTGCAAGCAGTCGGCTGTGCCGCTTTGGTCGCCGTCCGCGTCGCTCGCCACGACCGACGCCGTGAGCGTGTCGTTCGTGGCAGGAGCGGAGGGGGTGAGCGTCACCGTGCTCACCACGGGCGCGGCGTTCGTGATCGTGACGGTCGCGGTGACGGGCGCCCCGGCGTCCGTGCCAG
>CAIKQM010000607.1 GCA_903829565.1 uncultured Planctomycetota bacterium | reverse complement strand
GTTTGGTGGCGGCTTGGCGCGGCTTTGCAGGCCCTGATGAACGCGCCGCGGCGCGCTTGCGGCTCGCGATTGCGGTGCTCGATAGGCCCGAGCGTTGGAGCGGCGGCGGCGAACTGCCTTTTGCTGCGCTGAAGGACGGCGTGCTGGCTGGCATGGCGCGCGATGACGCTGCGCTCGAGGACTTGATCGATGCGGTGCAACCGCGAGCAAGTGATGATGCACCGCGCTGGCGTGAGTTGCAGCCGGTGTCGCCGCAGCCGCCGGACGAAGGTGCGGCGTTCCATGAAGAGGACATGGCGCGCCTAGACGATGTATTCCAAGTGCACTTGCCGCGCGCATTTGCTGCCGCGACCGGCACGGATCCGCGCCGCGCCCACCGCCGCACACAGCACGAAGTTGCTCGTCAAGTAGCCTTGACACTAGGGCAACGCGAGCTGCTGCTGATGCACGCACCGACGGGCACCGGCAAGACGCTGGCGTACTTGATTCCCTCGATGTTGTGGGCAGCGCGCCACAACTTGCGCATCGGCTTGGCGACCTACACGCGCGCGTTGCAAGAACAAGCGTGGGACAAGGAAGTGCCGCGCGCGTTGGGCGCCTTGCGCGCAGCCGGTGTGCCGGCTCTGCCACGCGTGGCCGTGTTGAAGGGCCGCGAGAACTACGCTTGCTGGCGCGCGATTCGCCACTCGCCACCCGAGGACGAAGCACCCGAAGCATGGTTGGCGTGGACACAGGTGGCGCTGTTCGCGTTGACGGATACGGATGCGGACCTCGATCGTTTGCCGACGCGCGCGCCCTTGCCGCTGGAGGACAACGAGACCTATGCCAAGACCTTTGAATCCACGCTGCGTTCGTCGCGTGCACGGCCAGCGTGTTGCCTGCGGCGCGTGGACAAGGATGCCTGCGGCGCGGAACTCGCGCGTCTGAAGGCCGAACGCAGTCATGTGGTGATCGTCAACCAGGCCTTCGCTCTGTCGCGTCAAGACTTCTTTCGCGTGCTGGTGTTCGATGAGTGCGAGCACTTGCACGAACAAGCGCACTCGGTGTGGAGCCGCATGCTGGCGCTGGATGACATTCCGGCCCTGTTGGCGCGCTTGCGCCAACCGGCCACTGCGCGCCGCGGCAAACCGCGTGCAGTGCTCGACAGGCTGCGTCAACTTTGCTTTGCAGATGAAGACGCTGCCGAGGCGTTGAAGATCGCCGACGAAGGCTGGAGCGGTGTGCGCACGGCGTATGCCGGCTTGGTAGTCGGCGTGGCCGCCTTTGATGCGTGGCGCATCGAAGCAGCGCGCGGGCGCACGGAGCGTGATCTGCATTCGCTGCTCAAGGAGTGGATCGTTGATCACGCCGAGGAATCGGCCGAGTTGCTCGAAGCGCGCGTGCAGTTCGAGCAAGCCGGCAACGAGCTCGATGCGGCACTGGCAGCCTTGGCCGAACACCTGGGTCGCATGCCGAGCGGCGGCAGCGGTGCTACGCGACGCAACCTGGACTTGGCGCGGGTCGAACTGGCCGAGCAAGTCGAGACCATGCGTGCGTGGATCCCGATCGAGGAGGGCGCACCGCGCTTTGCAGCGCGCACCTTCTACGATGTGGAGATCGAGCAACGCGGAGGCACGCGCCGTTGCGTGTTGGCGGCGCGCGTGCTGTTGCCGAACGAGTACCTCGGCGACCTGTACTATCCGCAACTGCACAGCGCGGTGTTCCTCTCGGCCACCACGTGGTTGCGCGGTTCATTTGAAAGCTCGATTGCGTACTTGGGCCTCGATACCGCGCTCAAGCCGCGCACCGCAGAGATGCGCGTGGCGCACACGTTGCGCACGCACCAAGCCGCCGAAGTGTTCGACTATGCGCGCGTGCAAGTCTGCGTGCCCACCGACGCGCCGACCGCGGCCCAAGGCGGCAAAGACCGGTTCTTGGAGTATGTGCGCAGCTTCCTGGCGCACTTGGCCGAGCGCACACGCGGCCGCCTGTTGGTGTTGTTCACCAGCAGCGACGATGTGCGCCGCGTGGGCTTGGACCTGCAGAGCTTCTTCCGCGCGCGCCGCTTGCCGTTGTTGTGGCAAGGCATGCGTGGCTCGGCCAAGGAGGAGCTGGCCGAGCTGTTCCGTTCGCGCGTCGACGCCACTTTGATGGGCGTGGACACCTTCTGGTACGGCGCGGATTTCCCGGGCGAAACGCTGGAACATCTGGTCATCGTCAAGCTGCCCTTCGGCGTGCCGGATCGTTACCACCAAGCGCAATGCGCAGCCTTGGGCTTCAACGAACAGAACCGCCAGATCTACCGGCCGCGCGCGCTCGCCAAGCTGCGTCAAGGCTTCGGGCGCTTGATGCGCCGGGAAAGCGACCGCGGCGTGGTGTACTTGCTCGACCAACGCGTGTTGGAGCCCAAGCACAAGGACTTCTTGCGCGAGTTGCCCTTGGCCGCCAACGATGCGCACGGTGCAGGCGCGCAGTTCGTGCGCGGCTCGACCGAGCTCTGCTTGCAAAAGGCGTTTGCGTTCATGGGCCTGACGGCGGACATTCGTCGTCGCGGGCTGGACTTGCCCTTCCAAGGTCCGGTCAACAGCCCGCTCGAACACAAACGCCCCGCGCGCGACGAAGAACCACCGCCTGACCTCACTCACGAGGAGTTGCCGTTTTGAGCCTGACTAGCTGGACTGAAATCCGTGTTGTGGTGCCGCAAGGTTGGGAAGAGCTTGTGGCCGAAGCCCTCGCGCTCGATGAATGCACCACGGTGGCCTTCGGGCGCTCGTCGCTGGCCGCGGATCCCGTGCCCGAAGGCTGCGAGATGGTGCGCACCTTCGTGTCCAGCACACTTGACACACCGGAGCTGCGTCAGACCATCCGCAGCGTGCTCGAGGCCTTGGCCGACACCACGGGAGCCGAGGAATTGCGCAACCTGCCGTTGCTGTTCAAGCCGCTGCCGCCTGAGGACTACGCCAACTCGTGGAAGAAGAGCTGGAAGCCCTTCCGCGTCGGTCGCATTGCGGTGCTGGCGCCGTGGAGCGAGTCGCGCACAAGGCCCGATGATTTGGTCATGCGCTTGGAGCCGGGCGCGACCTTTGGCAGCGGTCGTCATCCCACCACGCGCCTGTGCATGGCCGCGGTGCAGCGTTACTGCCGGCCGGGCGCGCGCGTCCTCGACGCGGGCACGGGCACCGGCATTTTGGCGGTCACGGCCGCCTTGTGTGGAGCGCGCGAGGTGCACGGCTTCGACATCGACCCGCACTCCAAGCCGTGCGCGGATGAACTGGCACGCAGCGCCTCGGTGGCCGAGCGCTGCACCTTTGCCCACGGCGGCTTCGAGGTCGCGCCGTCAGGTCCTTTTGACATGGTGGTGGCCAACATCTACTCCGACATCATCCAACTGCACGCCAGGGCCTTGCGGGAGCTGCTCTCTCCGCAAGGACACTTCGTCTTCAGCGGCGTGCCCATGCAGCACGACCGCGCCACGCGCGCCGCCATCGAGAAAGCCGGCTTGATCATCCAACACCACGACTCGCTAGGACGCTGGCAGCTGTATTGCGGTCAAGCGCAAGGTGGTCAAGGCGCACACACAGGCGCTAGCCTCTGAGCAGAGACCAAGCCCGTGGCGAAGATCGTCTTCCTTGCACAACGTGTGCCGTGGCCGCCTGACCGCGGCGACAAGATCACGACGTGGCGGCTGCTCGAGCGGCTGGGGCGCCAGCATGAGGTCCACACTCTCGCCTTCGCCCACGGCCGCGAGGACGAACTCGCCGCCGAGGCTTTGCGAGCCAAGGGCTACCGCATCACCACGGTGCCGTGGGACGCGCGGACGCAAAAGCTGCGCGCGCTACCGCTGCTGCTGACGTCCAAGCCCATCACACTTGGTGTGTATGGATCTTCGCGCTTGCAGGCCGAAGTGGATCGCGCCGTCCAAGGCGCCGATGTGGCCTACGCGTACTCGTCGTCGATGGGTGCGTTCTTGTTGGACCATGCGCACCTGCGGCGCGTGATGCACTTTGCCGAGCTCGACAGCGACAAGTGGCGCCAATACGCCGCGCGCAGTCATGGCCCGATGCGCTGGCTGTGGGCTCGCGAGGCGCGCACCTTGTTGGAGTTCGAGCGACGCATTGCCACGGCCTTTGATGCCAGCATCCTGTGCACCCCGCTCGAGCAGGAGGTCTTCGCGCGCTACATCCCTGGTGTGGATTCGCTG
>CAIKQM010000606.1 GCA_903829565.1 uncultured Planctomycetota bacterium | reverse complement strand
TCCATCCCCTGCGCATTCGGCAACCACTTGATCAAGCGCACACCAAAGCGCGCCATGCGATCCAGACGTTGGAGTGCGTCCGGCGCGTACGGGTGCACGGAAGCCACAGGCACGAACTCGGCGTGAAAGCGCGCGTACTCGACCACAAAGTCATCGGGCACATAGACCTCTGTGCGCGCCTCATCGATCGTCCCATCGGCACGGTAGTGCTTGTCAAAGGCAAGGATCGCACACCGTCCCGCGCCCGCAGCAGTCACCATGTCATTCAAGCGCTTCATCCACTGCTGTGAGGCCACCGTCAGGTCTTGAACTCCTGCAGCCCCGGTGTAGGCCAAGAACTGCGCGTGCTTGATGGGGTGGCGCCACGACAGCATCTCAGGATGCACAGAGGCCCCGGACCAATCACCTTGCAGACCTGCCACATGCGCGTGACCGTCCACTCGTTTGGACAGGTCTAGCCCGTGCAGACTGCGCTCCACCAAGGCGCGTGCCGCAGGCGAAGCTCCTTGCGCAAACCCAGCTGGATCAGCGTGCTTGGTCTGGCCCAACGACACCAACGCCAAAGGCACCAGCCACCACCACAACCACGCCAGCACAGCCAACACGGCCAGCACTCGAATGGTGCGCTGCGTCCAGCGCCGCAGCTTGGCCTCGAGATCGTCGCGGCGGGCCACACGCGCAGGTGTGTTGAGAGACTCAGCACTAAGTGCGTCGTTGTGATCCTCCATCGGTGTCTTTCTCTAGATCTAGCCTAGCCTCTTGCGCGCGCTACACCCAAGGACCATGGTCTGACGAGGAAAGGCACACACTCGTGACAACAGCTCCCACCACCACGCCTCGCATCGGGCTGTACCACGCCTCCTTGATGGTGATGGGTGGCATCATCGGGGTAGGCATCTTCTACAACCCTTCCAAGGTGGCGGCACTCTCGGACTCGAGTGCGCACGCGCTGTGGCTGTGGGCGCTGGGTGGCGTCGCTGCACTGTGTGGAGCCGCCACCTTCGCGGAGCTGGGCGCTCGCTTGCCGCAGGCAGGCGGTTGGTATGTGTACTTGCGCGAGGCGGTGCATCCCTTCGTGGCCTGGCTGTTTGCCTGGGTCGTCGTGGGCGTCATCTCAACCGGCGCCATCGCCGTCGTGCTGGCGATTGCGCTCCAGAACTTCAGTGCCTTGTGGCCCGCACTTGGCGCGCCGGACACGACCTCTGGTCGCCTGACAGGCAGCGTGCTGATCGTGCTCATCACCGCCGTGGTCGCGGCGGGCGTGCAAACCGGCGCACGCCTGCAAAGCGCGTTGATGCTGCTCAAGATCGCCGCCATTCTGGCCTTGGTGGGCGGAGCCATCTGGCTGTCCAGCACACTTGACAGCGCAGGCCCAGCCACCCCGGCGGCGGATACTGTCGTGCGCGAGGGCTCTTGGCTCGCGCGCAGTGTGCAAGGCATGTTGCCCGTGCTCTTCACCTGCGGTGGCTGGCACATGGTCAGCTACATGGCACACGAGGTGCGCGATCCGCGCCGCACCCTGCCGCGCGCGATTGTGTTGGGCGTAGTCGCTGTCGTGGCGCTCTACCTGGCCTTGGTGTGGGGCTACTTGCAGGTCTTGGGCCTCGAAGGCGTGGCAGCCAGCAGCGACTTCGCCGGCCAAGCAGCCACACGGTGCTTTGGCGAAGCCGGCGGCTTGATCCTGCGGGCGGCGATGGGCATCTCGGCCTTGGGCATGGTGGTGGTGATCATCCTCGCCTCCCCGTGGCTGGTCGTTGCGATGTCACGCGATGGTGCCTTGCCTGCGCGAGTAGGCGCCTTGCATCCCACCACAGGTGCGCCGGTGACCGCGCTGGTGCTCCAAGCGTGCCTAGCCTTGGGCTATTGGTGGCTGGGCACCGCGGACTTGCTGGTCGAATCGATCAGCTTTGTGGAGTGGATCTTCCACGGGCTCGCGGCCGTCGCTTTGCTGCGTTTGCGGCAACGCGACACAGCTGGCTCCTTCCGCGGTTGGCGCGCACCGCTCGTGGCCCCGCTGCTCTACCTGGCCTTGGCAATCGCAATCGTGCCGGGCAACTTGTTGGCGCTGAATCTGCGCGCTGCAGGCATCGGCGGCACGCTGCTGGTGCTAGCCACTCTCGCTTGGTTCGTCGTGCGTCCCTCACGCGCGTGAGAAGCTGTCCCCGTCAAGCACGGGCTCTTTGTGCGCCGTCAAACCCAAGGCCAGTCCCAACATGGCAAAGGTCGCCAGCTGCGACGAGCCACCGGTCGAGAAGAACGGCAAGGTCAGACCTGTCAAGGGAACTAGACCAAGGTTGACGCCCACATTCACCACCAAGTGCGCAGCGAAGTACACCGCGACACCGGTGACGGCGAGTTTGGAGAAGCGGTCACGCAGCCCCGAGGCGCTCTTGAGCAACGACAACACGAACAGCGCGTAGATCGCCAGCACCAGCAACGCACCTACAAAGCCCCACTCTTCTGCCACCACGGCGAAGATGGAATCGCAATCCCGCTCGGGCAGGTAGGCCATCTGGTTCGCCACACCCTCGCCGGAGCCCGTGCCCGTCCAACCGCCGTTCCCGATGGCGACACGGGCGTGATAGACATGGAACGCGGCACCATTCTTGGCGGCCAGCAACTCCTGCGTGCCCCATGAGTCCGTCCAGGTGCGCACACGCTGCAGTTGGTAGTCATGCAGCAAGAAGCCCGTGTGGTACGCAGCGAGCGAAAGCAACGGCACACCAAGGAACCCTACGGCATAGACCTTCCAACTGGCGCCCGCGACCCAAAACAAAGCCAATGTGACCGGCACCATCGTCATCGCCGTGCCCAAGTCTGGTTGACGCGCCACCAACAAGATGGGCACCAAAGCCACAGGCAACGCACGCAACCAGTCGCGCAACGTGCGCAACTTGTTGGCGGCCAAAGCAGCCGCCAGCGCGATCACCAACGCCACCTTCGCCAACTCGGAGGGCTGCAGGTCCCAGCCTAGCGGCAACTGGATCCAGCGCTGGGCTCCGTTGCGTTCCTCGCCGACGACGAACACAGCGAGTAGCAAGGCCACAGCCAAGCCCCACACCCACAAGGCGTGGCGGCGCAGCCAGCGCGGACGCACCGCCATAGCCAGCAACAGGAACGGCAAAGCGACCAAGGTCTTCTGTGCGTGCGAGGCCCACGACACGCCCACGCGTTGGTGCAACTCGTCGGCATCTGCGATGGAGTGCACCGTCAAGTGCCCCAACAGTGCCAGCAAGAGCGCCAAGAAGGCCACATGCCAATCGAGCTCGAACCAGCGCACCTCCTTCAAGGACACGGCACGCTGCAAGACATCGCGGGCCTTGGCGCTCACTGTCCAGCCTCCTTGACAAGGTTGCGAACGGCCTCGTGTTGCAGGAACTGCGCCGCGACCCAAGCAGCGGTGCGGCTGGAGGTTTCCGTGGTGTCATGCAAGTACACCACGACGACCCATTGCGGACGCTCAACGGGGAACCAACCACCGACCCACGCGTGTTTGCGTTGCTTGCCGGCGTCCTTGTCCGCGCGGTCTGCGGCCGACAACTGCGGGGACTCGCGGATGGCGCCGATGTCCGC
>CAIKQM010000605.1 GCA_903829565.1 uncultured Planctomycetota bacterium | reverse complement strand
GTGCCTACATCCAGACCCAAGCTGACAAGGCGGCTGGACATGCCTCAGCTGCGCACGCCCAACATGTGCTCCAACATACGCTGGTCTAGGCGCTCGTAGTGCAAACCTTCTGCACCGATCGCGGCCACATCCATCTGCGCTGCTCGCAAAGCCTGTGCTCGAGCTTTGCTGTAAGGACCCGCTAGCAACGGATCCATATGCGCATCCTTGCGTTCCGCAATCCATGCCCGGACTTGAGGATCAGCATCAAACTGCTGGGCGCGCAGTTTGAGCATGTTGTAGGTACGCATCGAGCCGCGCGCAAACTCCCACACGCCTTCGTCGTCTTCGCTGCGGTACGCGTGACTGTCAAAGTGTCGCGGACCTTCATAGCGGGCTGTGCCGCTCGTGCCTTCGAGCAAACGCACCAGCAGGAAGGCTTGCTTCAAGTCTTCCGAGCCAAAACGCAAGTCTTGGTCGTAACGACCAATGCGCTGGGCATTGAGATCGATGTGGAAGAGCTTGCCGCACCACATGGCCTGGGCAACAGCATGCGTGAACGACAAACCGGCCATCGACTCATGCGCCACTTCGGGGTTCACCCCCACCATCTCCTTGTGCGCCAAGGTCTCAATGAAGTGCAACATGTGGCCCGTGGTGGGCAGATAGATGTCACTTCGCGGTTCATTGGGCTTGGCCTCCAAGGCAAAGCGCAAGCGATAGCCTTGGTCCTTGCACCACGCGCACAAGAAGTCGAGGGCGTCCTTCATGCGTTGCAAAGCCACGCGCGGATCGCGACACGCATCGGCCTCACTGCCCTCGCGTCCACCCCAGAAGACGTAAGTCTCTGCACCGAGCTCGACACCCAGCTCAATCGCAGTCATCGTCTTTTGCAAAGCGAACGCACGCACTCGCGGATCGTTCGACGAGAACGCACCGTCCTTGAAGATCGGTTGAGAGAACAAGTTGGTCGTTGCCATGGGCACGCACAGCCCGTGATCCTGCAAGGCACGCCGGAAGTCGCGCACAATCGCATCGCGCTCGGCTGCTGACGAGCCAAAGGGCACCAAGTCCTCGTCATGCAGGTTCACGCCCCACGCACCGCAAGCGGCCAGCTTCTCCACGATGCGAGTCGGCGCCTGCACAGCACGCACCGGGTGGCCAAAGGGATCACGGCCGGTGTTACCTACCGTCCACAAGCCGAAGGAAAACTTGTCTGCAGGGCGCGGTGCGAAGGAGTCCATGACCTAGGTGTACCAGCCGAGACTTGGATGCGCGAGTGCTTGGTGCAGAGCCGAGCTCACAACTCGTGTCGCAGCGCCAGCACAAGCAGCACCAGGGCTAGCACAAGCCACAATGGCGCAAGATCGCGGCTAGCGGGCAGCGCTAGGCGTGACGGTTCCACCACATAGGCCTGGCCTGTGCCGGCTCGCCCGGAGACCGGCACGCAGTCCGCAGGTTCCAAGCGAGCCGCGTCCAACGTCTCGCCGATGCGCAAAGCGTAGGCCACGGACAGATCGCCGCCTTCGGCTGCAGCGGGAGGCACAGGCCCCAGCTCAACAAGTCCTTCGGTTCCTTGCACTTGCCCGAGCACAGCATGTGTCCGTACACGCATGACAAGTTCACCTGACGCGCTGGGGCCGTCGTCCAGTCCGCGCGCTTGAGCCCAGGCACGCACCAAAGCCTGCAGTGGCGGAGAAAGCTGAGGATCCAACTCCACCCGCGGTGCAGCGGCTGTCATGGGGCGTTGCTCCACCGCCGATCCTGACCACCACTGTTCGCCCAAGCTGGTGCGATCTACAGGACCAACCTGCGCTGAGCGCGGAGCCACATGGACTCCTGCTTGCCGCACCACGCCGGTAGGCAGTTCATCAACTACCCACAGGACGCCTGCAACATCCGGCCCTGCAAAGCTGGCACCGCGGCGCCGGACCATCGGCACACGCGTCGGGTCTAGGCGCGCACCCTGGGCTACTTCGCGCCCGTCTACAAACCAGCGCGCGGTTGCACCTTGCGCCTCTAGCCATGCAGCACACGAGTCCAATCCATGCTCCAAACGGGTGCGTCCCTGCTCCACCAACCACATCCGCGGACGAGCATCTACGTAGACCCGCCACTCGCCCGCCTGCGTGGGCCAGAAAGGACCCGCCAAGGCCACAACCACACAGGCCAAAGCCGCCGGGAGTGGGAGCATGCGCACAGACATGCGCCAACGCACGTGACGCGCGGGCAACACGGATCGCAAGCGCAGCCACACTTCCATGGTCGCAGTCCACCGTTCTTCGCCGCTACGCGCTTGCAGCAACAACAGCAGCACGGGCAGGAGCAACAACCACAGCCATGCGGGCGCTAGAAAGCTCACGCCACCCCATCCAGCAGCGCGCACTGCTCATCCCAAGCACCGTCGCTCGTGACCACTACCAGCTGCCCACGAGCCTGCCGCAAAGCGAACGCGCGCTTGTCCAATTCACTAGACAACTCGGCTTGGTAGCGGGCTTGCAGCGCCCCATCAATCTGCGCCGAGCTTGCACGGCGATCTTCGGGATCGCGCCACAGCACCGATCCCTGTTGAGGGTCACGCTCTTCGGGCGCAAGCACCAACAAGGCGTGCAGACCACCGCGTGTGCGCTGCCTGCACAAGGCACCGTTCGAGGCCCCCGGATCAACGGACATGTAGTCACCAATCACCCACGCGAGGCCGCGCTGTGGAACAGAATTTGCCAAATCAGCCGCCGACCAGTGTCCAGCCGCACGCACACCTTGAAGTGCGACAAGCAAACTAGACAGCTGCGTTCGACTGCCGGCCGTATGCACCTGCACCGTCGAACCATGCACCACCAAACGCACGCGGCCCCCCAACTCCAGCATGGAAGCTGCCAGCCACGCGACCAGTTCGGCCGCACGCTGCAACTTGGTGGGCTGCCCCACGGCCATGGACAAGGAGGCATCCAAGACCAGGGTGCACTCCGGCGCGGACTCGCCCCGCACCACGCGCACCATAGGTTCGCCACTGCGCAAGGTGGCGGCCCAGTCGACCTGACGAGGATCATCGCCCCAGCGCCAAGACCTCATGCGGTCCAACTCATAACCGGCACTCATGCCGCGCAACTTGCCGCCCGACGCTGGGCTCACATCCAACAGCTGCGAACTGCGGCGCAACAAGCCTTGTGCTCGACGCTGCTCGATACGCAGGCCCAAGCGCCGGAGGAACTCCGGTTCGAAGCGCACCTGCGTAGAAAGCTCTGCACTCACCTGCCGTGGATAGGAAGCGGTGGTTGCAAGTCCAACGGTCGCCCGCCCGCCTTGACCAGGACTTCGCCGTCCTTGAAGGCGAGTTCGCCTCGCCGGATCACCAGGCGTGGCCAACCAGCCAGCTCACAGCCCTCATACGCTGACCACTTCGACCGTGAAGGCAAGTGTGCACCGGACACCTTGCGGGTTTCCGTGGGATCGAACAGCGTCAAATCACCGTCATAACCGGGAACCAAACGTCCCTTGCGCGGCAAGTGCAGCGATTGAGCAGCGCGCCAAGTCACACTGGCCAGTGCAGACTCTGCTGTCAAACGCCCTTGACGCACGAGCTCGAGAGTCAGGGGCCACAACAAATCAACGGAAGGCATACCCGACGGCGCGTGTGCATAGTCGCGCATTTTCTCTGTCAGAGGATGCGGAGCGTGATCCGTGCCGATTGCATCAATCACACCCGACTCCACCGCGGCAAGAATGCCTGCCCCGTCGCGGGGTGTCTTGATCGAGGGATTGACCTTGAGCAGGTTGCCCAGACGCGGAGCGTCGTCGCAGGAAAGGTGCACGTACTGTGGGCCCGTGCTGCCGGAAACGGGCAGGCCTCTGCGGCGCGCATCCGCAATCAGCTCACAGGCGCCTTGCGTGGACACGTGAAACACATGCAATTCCGCACCAGTTTCCTCGACCCATTCGATGCTCATGCGCACCGACTGGATCTCGGACTCGACGGACCGCAGCACATGATGCTGCAGCACAGTGGGCTCGGGGTAGGCCTTCTTAGCCTCACGTAACATGTTCTCGTCCTCGCAATGCGCGACGATCATGCGGCCGGACAAGGCCGCCGCGCGAAACAAGCGGCGCAGCGTGCCATAGTCAGTCTCTCCACCCAGACCCGTTGAGCCTCCGAGGAACAGCTTGAAAGCCGGAGTCAACGGAGCCATGTCCGCCAAATTGCCAATGGAGTCGGATGTCAAATTGGCTAGACAACCGAAGTCCACTCGCGAGCGCGTGCGCACATGCGCAATCCGTGCTTCCAAGGCGGCACGATCGAGCGACAGCGGAGGGTTGTTCTGAACCTCCACCACACTCGTCACGCCGCCATGCAGTGCTCCCGCGGAGCCGTGATCCCAACCTTCTTTGTGCTCGAGGCCCGGGTCACGGAAGTGCACATGCACATCAACCAAACCGGGGATGACGCTCAGGCCTTGCGCATCCAGCACAGGCAGTCCTGCGCTGTCCAAAACGGGTCCGATCTCATCGATAACCCCACCCACGATGCGGATGTCCACCGCTGCGTGACGGGGATGGGAAGGCCAGATACGAGCGCCGCGTACCAACAAGTCCGCGCCGCGAGATGTGTGTGTGTGTGTCACGATGTCTTGCGGCGCACGACGACCAAAGTGGTGTCGTCCCATAGTCGTCCGCCAGTGTACTCAAGCAAGGCTGACCGTAGCGCTTCCACCACAGCCCCGGGTGTCGCGCAGGTAGGTGCCACGCGTTGCACCAACTGTGCAAAGCCCTCTTCACCCAGTTGATCGTCACTGCCCTGCGCGCGTGCTTCGGTGAAGCCATCGCTAGTCATGATGACCATGTCACCCGGCTCGATGACGCGTGGTGCAGCCGCTTGCCAATCAAAGGACTCATCCACAAAGCCGATGGCGGCATTGTGCGTGTCAGGCATCGCATCCACCGCCTGCGTCGCTTTGCGCCAGTGCAGCGGCGGCGTGTGACCTGCATTGAGGGCACGCAACATGCCATCCGTGCCGAAAATGCCAAGGAAACAAGTGAGATGCGTCTTGGTGCGCAGATGCGGTGCCAAGTCGCGCGACACATGGGCCACGATGCGCGCCGGATCGTCATCGCTGTGCAAGTAGGCCCGCGTCGCGGCCGTAGCCGAGGCCATGATGAGCGACGAGCCCACGCCGTGGCCCGTGACGTCACCACATTGCACAGCCAAGCGACCATCCGGCAACACGAGCCAGTCATAGTAGTCACCCGAAGCCAAGTCCTCAGCCTCGGCCCAGGCAGCCACTTCATACAACGGGTGGTGAACGATGGGCGCAGGATTCAAGTCATCGCGAATCGAGCGCACGATCTCCAGTTCGCGATCCTGCTGGGCTTTCTGGACTAGTGCAGCACGATAGTCCGCATTGCGCGCTGCGATCGCGATGAACGCCGAGAGTGTTTGGAAGAAGCGCAGGTCGCCGGCTGCAAAGGTGCGGGAGACCTGCTTGGAATCGACGTACAGCACTCCGCGCAAGGTCTGTCCATCGACTGTGCGCAAAGCATCCAAGCGCACGGCCATCATCGCGCGCAACTTCATGTCGATGATGGAGCTGCCTAGATCGAGCTGCTCGTTGTCAGGATCGATCTGTGTACAAACGGCTTGACCGTCGTCCAGCAAGCGCCTCACCAAGCTCTGGGGCCAGCGCGTACGGGGTGGCAGATCGGCGGCGCGCGATCGAGCCACCCTAGTCTCCAGGCTTCCATCGGCCTGCTGCTCGATCAGGAAGCCGCGCTCCGCCCGGGTGAACTCAACGGCCAGATCAACCAAATAGGCCAGAAGGTCCTGAAGGTTCGCGCCGCGTGTCGAGCCCGCGTCCGTGACGCGTGTGATGGCGGCGAACAACGCATCGAGGCGCTGGCGATCCGACAGGTCGCTGCCCAACAAGAAGCTAGAACGGGTGTCCTGCGCCGCAGGGGCGGCCGGACGCGGCGACGGAGCCGCCGGCCGTACGGCAGGCGTAGCCTCTTCCTTGGGGCGTTCCTTCTTGCGCCAGAACATGGGTTTGGAGTCTACTCCTGCCCCCCTTCCGCTCCAACTCGGTAGGTACCCGACCTATGCAGATCACTCCCGAAGCCTTCGACGACTACGCGATCCTTTACCTCAAAGGCGAGTTTGACCACTACGCCGTCAAGACCTTTGAGGATGAGCTCGACAACCTCAAGAAGGTTGGACTTGTGCGTATTGTTGTCGACCTCCAGTTCGTGCGGTTCATCAACTCGACGGCGCTGGGTGCGCTGGTGAAGACCAACCGCTCAATGGCCTCGAACGGAGGCAAGCTGGCGGTCTCTCGCCCGAGCACCTTCTGCCGCGACATCTTCGAGCGCGTGGGCATCAATCGCATCTTGACCGTGGTTGGCAGCGTCGAGGACGCTGTGAGCGCCGTGCGCGGTGCAGCGCCGAAGGCCGCCAAGCCGGAGGTGAGCACAGAGGCGCACGATCACGCCACGATCACCTTCGCGCCCATGGATGCCAAGCGCATCGAGCTCTTCATCAAGAAGCCGAAGAAGGGCGAGACTCTTCCTGGCAGCTTCGTGGGCCGCATGGTGGATGTCAGCCTCGACGGCTTGGAGTTCAGCTGGAGCGGCGGTCAAACCGGCTTGACACCCTTCGAGATGGGCCAGATGCTCGCCATCGGCACTGAGTGGCGCGCACGCTTCCCGCTGCCGATGTACCAGCGCGGCTTCTGCGAGGCACACATGACCATTCAACGCGTGGAAGAGCGCTTGGACGGCGTACGCATTGCGGCTGCGTTCAAGAACCTCGAAGCCAATGTGCGCACGGCGATCGGGCGCTACCGCGACGACATGGCGACCCTGCGTGAAGAGGTCTACGGCAAGGGCAAGTCGAAGGGCGACGACAAGCCCAAGAAGAAGTGAGCTAGCTGCCCCTTAGGGTGGTTCCTGCGGCCGTGCGACGCCTCCCGTCGTGCGGCCGCGGTACGTTTTAGATCGTGAGTTGGAAGGACTTTCCTAGTCGTAAAGAAAGCGTCATTGCGTGCTCAAGCATCTGCTCAGCACGCCGAAAACTGTCTCGGCCCCTACTGAAGACCGAGACACCATGAACCTGCGCACCCGCGTTCTCACTTCCCTGCCCGGCACCGGCTTCCCTCCGCGTGGCCTCTTCATCAGCCGCTTGGGCGGACTGATTCAGCCCACCAAAGGCGGCAGCCCGAAGACCATCGCCAGCACTCGGTTCGCCGAGGGTGCACTCAACGCCCTCTTCGCAGCAGGTCAATGCGGCTGGAACATCTATGTGGTCGGCAACGAGGATGCAGTAGCCCACGGCCGCACCAGCCCCGAAGCCTTCGCCAAGTTTGACGAAGAGCTGTGCGCCCACCTCCGCAGCCTGGGCATTCCCCTCAAGCGCCACTACGCCTCCACCGTCGCACCGGACGGCAAGGGCCCCCAGTGCAACGAGTCCGTGTTCCGCTTCCCGAACACCGGCTGCTTCTATCACGCGCAGCAGGAAGATGGGATCGAGTTGCGTTCGAGCTGGATCCTTTCGAGTGATGTGCAGGAGTTGGCGGCAGGGTGGCGGGCAGGGATTCGATGTGGGCGGATTGGTGGGGTTGAACGGGAGGGTGGATTGGTTGTGGAGTGTGATCGTGAGGGGGGATCGGTGGCGGAGATGGTGAGGGGGTTGGTGCAGGTGCAGAAGTCGCTCACGTGATACTGGCCCAGACCAGTGTGCACGCTCAGGGCTGCGGACCTCTCCGCGGCCCTCTTTCTTAGCCGTCAAGTTTCCCTGACAGCGTCAAGTCTGGCTGACGAACCGCCCATAGCCCGGCTTCTTGCACCACGGGCCGAACTGCCGCTTGAGCAGCACCTCATGCAGCTCCAGCC
>CAIKQM010000604.1 GCA_903829565.1 uncultured Planctomycetota bacterium | reverse complement strand
ATCCGAAGGAGCAGCGTTGGGTGAAGCTCTCGGATTGATGTATTCAAATAGATAACTCTACGCACGATCAGGCGTCGAACGTTCCTACGTCTGTCCCCCTTCCCACCCTGTACTCACCCGGCTAGTCTGCTCAGCATGAATCACTCACCTTGGTTGATGCCCGGACTCGCCACCGAAGCCGAAGCACGCGCGGCCGCACAGCATTGGGCAAACATGTTTTGGGTATACGCCGCCATCGCTGGAGTTGTCGGCTGGTTATTTGGATGGTGGGCGCTCATCCCCGGCGCGGCGGCAGCTTGGTGCATTCGTTGCAGCATAAAAGGCACCCTTCTCGCGGACGAATGCAGGCGCGAAGGGCGTTGAGTAGACCAACTGCTACATCTAGATGGAACGCCGCATGGAGCCACCGAGCTCTCCCAACTAGGCGTGAAGATTGATGCTTCGGTCCGGCGATGAATCAGGAACCAACCCGCGGCGCCGCCCCCTACTCAGCCCCCCAAGCACGCCACAATCCGCAACGGCCCGCCGGTGCCGCCTTTGATCTTCATCGGCAGGGCCATGACGAACGCGCCCGTTGCGGGCAGCTGCGCGAGGTTCGCGACGTTCTCGAAGCCGCAGACATTCTTCGCGGCGAGGATGCGGTGCGTGCGGAAGTCGGTGCTCTGGCCGTAGTCGACGCTCGGCGTGTCGAGGCCGACGGCCTTGGGGGCGCGGTGGTCGACGAGCCATTGAGCGAGCTCCGGATCGATGCCGGGGAAGTGCAGTTCCGGAATGGCCTCGTTGCCGCGCTTGGGCGTGCCGAGGCATTTGATGCGGTCGTCGTAGTAGCGATCCCACCCCGTGCGCAGCAGCACGATCGCGCCGCGCGGGATCTCGCCGTGCAGGCGCTCCCAGGCTTGGACTTCGGCGATGGAGACGAGGTGATCCGCGTTCTCGCCGACGGAGGCGCTGACATCGATGACGCAAGCGCGGCCGACGAGCTGTTCGATCGGCACTTGCTCGGTCGAGTGCGCGCCTTCGTGAAAGTGCACCGGCGCATCGAGGTGCGTGCCGCCGTGTTCTGGCGCGCGCAGGGCGTTCGAGCTGTAGAACCAACCGCCGGGCGTCTGGCCTTTGTATTGGACTTCGAGCTCGAAGCCGAACGGGTTGTTGGGCCAGTAGATGGTGCGCTCGTCGAAGGAGTGCGTGAGGTCAATCCAGCGCGCGGACGCGAGGTCGGGGCTGGTCGAGGGCGCGGCGCAAGCGCCCAGCCAACTGAGCGCGACAAGCGGCAGGAGCTTCATGCGGGAGAGCTTGCCAAATCGATCGGGTGGGCGCACATTGCGCTGCAGCGAGAGCGTTGGCATGGCTCATGTCCTCATCATCAAGAAGGCGTTGGCGCAGGTGCGGCCGCAGTTTCGGCTGGACTATCGCGATGGCATTCATGGTGTCGGGCATTGGAGCCGCGTGTGGCATCACGGGCGGCGCTTGGCGGCGGAGTTGGAGGTGAACCCGGCGATTTTGGCGTGGTTCGCGTACCTGCACGACAGCCAGCGCCGGAATGACGGGCATGATCCGCTGCATGGCGAGCGTGCGGCGGATTGCGCGGCGCGCTTGCGGCGGGATGGTGTGCTGACTGAGCTTGCGCCGCGCGAGTTCGAACACTTGTGTGAGGCCATGCGCTTGCATAGCGACGGGCATGTCGAAGGCGAGCTGGCGATCCGTGCGTGTTGGGATGCGGACCGGTTGGACTTGGCGCGCGTCGGCATCACGCCGCGACCGCAGTACTTGTGCACGCCGCTGGCGCGCGATCGCGGTTGGATTGAGCGCGCTTCGCGCATGGCGCGTGGCCGCAAACGCTTGAGGTAGTGCGCCCGTGGTTAGCGCGGCTTGCGGCGAGGCTTGCGCTGACGTTTGCGATGGGGCTTGGCATTGTCGGCCAACCAAAGCGCGAATGCAGCGGGCTCGAGTTCACCAGAAGCGAGAGCAATCATGAATGCTGCGGCTTGACCAGGCGGCGCAGTAACACGCAAGCCGTTGCGCTCAAGAAAGACCATCGCGGTCAAGAATGCGGTGCGTTTGTTGCCGTCTACGAAAGGATGGTTGCGGGCGATGCCGTGGGCGTAGAGCGAGGCCAGTTCGTAAAGGCTCGGACTGTCGTAGTGCCACGCCCGCTCTGGACGAGCAAGCGCAGAAGCCAAGAGCCCCGCATCGCGCAGTCCCGCCCCTCCTCCATCCAGTCCCATGCACAGTTCATGAAGTGCGAGCACACTACGCTGCGCAATCCAGAGCGGAGCCTTGCGGCGCCGAGCGCTCACTTGGCAAGTTCCCGCAAAGTTTCGCGGTAGCGGCGGATTAGATCCTGAGCGACACGCATGTCCTCTTCGAACTCACGCTCCTCGCGTTGCAAGGTATAGCCCTTACCGTCTTGGTTAGGCACAAGCGACAGGGTGCTCTTCTCCTTCACGCCAAGGACCCTTAAAGCCTCAGCGGGAAGAATGACGCCCAGTGAATTGCCGATCTTGCGAAGTCTGAGCTGCATGTTGCAACAGATGTTATTACATCAGCAACAGGCAGTCAAGCGAGATCAACAAGTCCGGATTCCCCTAGCATGGCCGGTTGGCCGGTCATGCTGGCGCTGGGATGGAAAGGAGGCCGCTGCGGTTACGCGCGCAGGCTGGCCATGTCGATCACGAAGCGGTACTTGATGTCGTTCTTCAAGATGCGCGCGTACGCCTCGTTGACCTGCTGAATCGGGATCAGCTCGATGTCTGCGGTGATGTTGTGCTGGGCGCAGAAGTCGAGCATCTCTTGCGTTTCGCGGATGCCGCCGATGATCGAGCCGGCGAGTTGGCGACGACGGAAGAGCAGGCTGAACACGCTGAGCGGAATCGGTGTGGAGGGCGCGCCCACCAGCGTCATCGTGCCGTCGAGCTTCAACAGCTCGAGATACGCGTTCAAGTCGTGCACGGCGGAGACGGTGTCGAGGATGAAGTCGAAGCTGCCGAGATGTTTGGCCATCTGAGCCGCGTCGGTCGACACGATGACCTCATGCGCGCCGAGGCGCTTGGCCTCCTCGATCTTGCTCGGGCTGGTGGTGAACACCACCACTCGCGCGCCGAAGGCGCAAGCAAACTTGACAGCCATGTGCCCCAAGCCGCCGAGTCCCACGACGCCGACCTTGTGGCCTTTGCCGACCTTCCAGTGACGCAGCGGCGAATAGGTCGTGATGCCCGCGCACACCAGCGGTGCTGCGCTCGCAGGGTCCAAACCACT
>CAIKQM010000603.1 GCA_903829565.1 uncultured Planctomycetota bacterium | reverse complement strand
GAGTCGCTGGAGAAGACGATCGAGCACCTGCGTGCACAGCACAAGATCGGTCGCACCGAGCTGTACTTGCACAGCGAGTTCCGCGACACCGAATGCCCTGGCGAGCACATGGCTAGCTGGGTGCGCCGTTATCGCGGAGTGACGGACAACAGCGGCAAGGCTCAGGCCGGCACGGTGCAAGCAGCTGCGCCGAAGAAGGCGACGGCCTCGAAGTCCAGCGCTAGCAAAGCCACTGCGTCTAAGTCATCGACGCCGAAAACAACTGCCCCGAAGTCCGGCGCGAAGAACAGCAGCGGCAAGCCTATGCCGCGTTGAGCGACTCAGTAGCGCTCAGGTAGGGCTCAGATGGCCTTGCCAGAGTAGCCACACCACCACGAGGCCTAGCGCGATTCGGTACCAACCGAAGACAGCTAGGCCTCGCGCTTTGACCCACTGCAGCAAGAACGAAACAGTCAGCCACGCAGAGACAAAGGCCACGCTCAAGCCAATGGCAAGGTTGGCGAGACCGATGGTGGCCAAGGCTTCGTGGCTCTTGAGTGCCGTGTACGCGCTGGCCGCGGTCAGCGTCACAACGCCCAGCAAGAAGCTGAACTCGACCGCTGCTGCGGCCGAAAGGCCCACCAGCAAGGCCGCCGCAATCGTGGCCAACGAACGGGACGTACCGGGCGCCATGGCGATCGTTTGCGCGAGACCGATGACAAGTGCTTGTGACAGCGTGATGGACTCAAAGCTCGTGCCCTGCACGCCACCTTGGCGCAGACGCGGCACAGCAAGAATCAGCACGCCGCCAAGGAACCACGCGGCCGCGATGGGCCACAGGCCGAAGAGATGACTCTCGATCCAGTCATCAAACAAAAAGCCGATGACGGCTGCCGGCACGAACGCCACCACCAGCCGCGTCAAAAGTGCTTGACCAGCCGAATCTCCGCGCAGCCCGGCCAACGCCTGCACCACGCGCGGCCGGCAAGCCCACAACACGGCCAAGATGGCGCCGGCTTGGATGACGATGATGTAGGCGTGGTTGGCGTCGCTGCCCTCGAGCCCCAACGCCTTTTCCGTCAGCAACAAGTGTCCAGTAGAACTGACAGGGAGGTACTCCGTCAGGCCTTCCACCAGGCCGAGAATGAGTGCCTCCCACCAGTTCATCGTGCAGTCCTTGAGCGTGGCTCAGCTCTTCTTGGCGAGCGCGTCGAGCGGCGCCACATACTTGGCACCGAAGGCCTTGGCCACGGCCTCATAGGTGATGTGACCCTTGACGCAGTTCACCGCCGTGCGCAGCTCGGGGCTTTGCTCGATGGCGCCCACCGGGCCCAGCTTGGCGAGTTTCTCCACCCACGGCAGCGTCGCGTTGGTCAACGCCCAGGTGCTGGTGCGCGGCACCGCTCCCGGCATGTTGGCCACGCAGTAGTGCGTGACGCCATCGACCACATAGGTCGGCTTGGCGTGCGTGGTGGCCTCGACGGTTTCGATGCAACCGCCTTGGTCCACGGCCACATCGACGATCACCGAACCCGGACGCATCAGCTTGAGATCAGCACGCTTGATGAGCTTGGGAGCAGCAGCACCCGGGATCAGCACCGCGCCGACGAGCAGATCCGTTTCCGGCAGCAACTCGCGGATGGCGTAAGGCGTCGAGTACAGCGTCGTGCAGTTCGGCGGCAGCACCTCATCGAGGTAGCGCATGCGATCCAAGTTCACATCGAGGATGGTCACATCGGCGCCGAGACCGGCCGCCATGCGCGCTGCTTGCGTGCCCACCACACCGCCACCGATGATCGTGACCTTGGCCGGGCGCACGCCGGGCACACCGCCCAACAAGATGCCCGAGCCACCCATCGGCTTCTCGAGGTACTTGGCGCCCTCTTGAATGGCCATGCGGCCGGCAACTTCGCTCATCGGCACGAGCAACGGCAAGGTGCCGTGCGATTCGAGCGTCTCGTACGCGAAGCCGTAGCTCTTGGTCTTCACCACACCGTTGGTGAGCGCCTTGTCCGCGGCGAGGTGCAAGTAGGTGAACAGCGTCTGTTCCGGGCGCATCATGGCCCACTCGGGCTTGAGCGGCTCCTTGACCTTGAGAATCAGATCGCAGCTACCCCATACATTCTTGGCCTCGGGCAGCAGCTTGGCGCCGGCCTTCTTGTACAGGTCGTCGGACAAACCCGAGCCTTCGCCCGCGGTGGCTTGCACGCACACTTCGTGTCCTTGCGACACGAGGCGGTCCACGCCTGCCGGAGTAAGGGCCACGCGGTTTTCGTTGTTCTTGATCTCCTTGACGACGCCGATCTTCACGTTGCGCACCTTGCGATTGCGGTCCTTGCGAGGAACTCCGATACTCCGGAGTTCGAGGGCAGAGAGTCTACGCAGCCGAGCCCCAGACCACAAAAGACTTGCATCCCTGCGCGGTACAGGTATCCTCTCTCGCCGAATCCTAGGGCGATTAGCTCAGCTGGCTAGAGCGCCACGTTGACATCGTGGAGGTCACTGGTTCGAGTCCAGTATCGCCCACCAAACACGGCGAGCGAGATGCTGCAAAGCACCTCGCTCGTTCCTTTTTGTGTCGGGTTCACCAGCTGATCGACCAGCCGAGCCGGAGCTCGATGCCCCACTCCACCCCGCGGTCGTAGGGCGCTACCGAAAGCCCCCAGCGCGAAGCGGGCCCGATTCCATTGCTCCCGGTTCCGTAGCTCAGGGTCATTGCCGCGTCCTCTAGGTCTAGGCTCCAGTCCGAACGGCCTTCCACAAGACGCTCGACGGCAGGCAGGGCAAGTCGCTCCTGCGGCAGCGGCTCGGATGGAGCAGTGGCAAGCAGCGGAAGCAGGAGGGTGGCGGCGAGGGTCGTCATGGCTGTGTCCTTGGTCGAGGTGCCAGCGGGTTCCTCCCGCCGACACCTGCCTGAACACGGCGCCTGCTGCCATCTAACCGCCGTTCTGCAATATCCGCACTTTAGGGTGGGGCGTGTCCTTTACCCTTAACGCCAGCCGTCTTGAAGGCGCTCACAGTCATCGCCCCTACTGCGTACTGTCTACTTCCAACCGATCGCACGAGCATGAACCCCAAAAACACCCTCCGCGCCCTCGCCTTCTTCGCACCGTTGGCCTTGCTTGCCTCTAGTTTTGCCCAAGACGGCGGTCGCCCCGTAGACCAAAAGCTCCAGCGGCGTGTGACCCCTATTGTCGAAGTGGCACGCGATGCGTCGCCGACGGTTGTGTACATCAAGACCGAGGCCGTGCAGGCCGAGCAGGACTTCTTCGGGCGCATGTTTGCGCGCAAGGTTGAGGGCTCGGGCTCGGGTGTCGTCATCCACAAGGATGGCTTCATCATCACGAACTACCACGTGATTCGCGGCGCGCGCACGATCACCGTGCAGTTCGACAAACAGTACGACGAGCGCAAGTACACCGCTGAGGTGAAGAGCTTTGTGCCCGAAGAGGACTTAGCTTTGTTGCGCATCACGGGCACGCGTGATTTCCCCGCCATTCCGATGGGCACCAGCTCGGATCTGATGCCGGGTGAGACGGTTGTGGCGATCGGCAACCCCTACGGCCAGACCTACACGGTCAGCACGGGCATCATTTCGGGACTGCACCGCAACATCCAAATTCCGCAGGAAAACTTGGAGTTTGATGACCTGATTCAAACCGATGCGGGCATCAACCCAGGCAACAGCGG
>CAIKQM010000602.1 GCA_903829565.1 uncultured Planctomycetota bacterium | reverse complement strand
GCCTCGTGTGCAGCACGCAGATAGCGCTGATTGCCGGTCAGGGCGCTCAAGCGCGCCAATTGCGCCGGCACATCCAAGCGCCGCAGCAAAGCCGTATCCAAGTTCGGACGCCCGTTGCGCGGCACATAACTCGCGGCCATCGAACCATCTGGCAATAAGCCATGCTCAAGCACCGTGTCGGCAATGCGCACAGCCTGCGTCAAGGCTACTTGACGGTGCTCGGGTGGCCCCTTGGAGGCTACATCGACCAAGAAGCCCAAGGGCAAGCCGATCTCTACCGGCTGATCCAGCAAGGGCTCATCGCGCAACGGGTCCCACACAGTGGGGAGCCCCGTCTCGGGCGCAAACCCAAGCTCCACATAGTCGCGCCACCAGGCGTCATACAGCTCGCGCAGCGCCACATCGTTCGCCCGCAGGGCGACCTCACGCAGCGTCGACCACAACGGAATGTACGGAGCACAGACCGGCAAGCGCTGCAGTTCCGCGGCGGTGTCGATGTCAAACACACGCGACACAAAGTGCGTGCGCCTGGGGCCATGCACATCGAGTGCATGTGCTTCCCATTCGCGCAGAATGCGCACCAACTCGCGCTCGACCTCCGAACGCAACGCAGAGGCCGTCGGACAGGGGAACTCAGCTGTGGCCTGCATCGGCCCCCACGAGGTCGTGCCCTCGCGCGACTCCAAACGCACGAGCAGGCGCGGGACAAGAGGACGACCCAGGCGTGCGCCCAGCTCGGCGCCCTGCACCACAAAGTCACCTTCCACCTCGCAACGCACCTCACCCTCGGCGCCATCGCGCACGACCACCCACCCTCGGCCGCGCACGTGACCGCGCAAGGTCAGAGTCGCCGCCAGCTGCGGATCCAACGCCATCGGCTGTTCGGCACGCTCACCCGGCTGCAGCAACAGGCGGCCATCGGCGTCCAGCTGGGCTTCGCCCCGCGTCGTACGCCACCAAGGCAGCGGTACAGCACCTTGCGCATCAAGGAGACGAGCGGGCTGCTTTGCAAAGACGCCGTTGCGCAACACCTCCAAGCGCAGGCGCGGTTCCTCGGCCTGCGCCGAAGCAGCGAACCCCGCCAGCGTCAGCGCGGCAAGAACGGTGTCAAGCAGCCCGGTCATCGCTATCCTTGTAGCCTCTTTCGGCCACGGAGGCACCTTGGTCGAGCAGATCCTCGCAAACTACACACGCAATGAAGTCCTACACGGTCGTTGAGCTGCTGGGCGATGGCATCTCTGACGAGCTTTCGCAAAGCGTCCACGCCATCGCGGCCGAGCTCCCCTGCCGCCTCGTGTTCGTACCTGTGGACCTGTCGGATGACAACCGCCGGCGCCGCGGGCGCGCGTTGTATGCCGAGGCCGTGGGCTTGATGAAGGAGCACACCGTCTCCATCAAGTACCCCACAGCCACCACGGCGGACAGTCCGAACAAGATCCTGCGCGATGAGTGTGACTTTGCGGTGATCCATCGCCCGGTGGCCACCATTCCGGGCATTGAGAACAACTTCAAGAAGACGATCGACATCGACGTGGTGCGCATCGCGACGGGCGGCACCTACGAAGATCCTGGCAAGCGCTTGGGTGACGACATCGCGGTGTCGCTGCGCGTGATCGAGCGCAAGCCGAGCTTCTACGCGGCGCGCTTTGCGTTCGAACTGGCCAAGCAACGCGGCACACATGTCGTGTCGGCCAGCAAGTACACCATCCAACAAGCCACCGATGGTCTGTTTGAAGAGGTCGTGGCGGATGTGGCCAAGGGCTATCCGCAGATCACCCACCGCAAGGAACTGTTCGATGCGCTGCTGGCCGGCATCATCATGAAGCCGGAGAAGTACGCCGTCATCGTCACGCCGAATGAGTACGGCGACTTCTTGTCGGACTCGGCTTGCGGGTTGATCGGGTCGATCGGCTTGGGCGACTCGTCGTCCTACGCTTTTGACGAGGCAGGGAATGTCACTTGTGCGATGTTCGATCCTGCTGGCGGCACCGCGCCGGACATCGCAGGCAAGGACCTCTGCAACCCCACGGCGGCCCTGCTGTCGTTGGCCAACCTGCTGCGCCATGTGGGCGAGCTGCAGTCGAGCGCGAACCTGACCAACGCGCCCTATTCGGCCATCAAAGAAGGCCGAAAAACGCGCGATATTGGCGGCACTCTCGGCACCAAAGAGTTCACGGCCGAGATTGCGCGTCGCTTGCGTGCGTAAGGACGGTGCGCGCTAGCCGCTCGACCTCATGCGCGCCCATCTCCGCATGGAGCGGCAAGTACACCAAGTCTTGAGCCACACTCGCGGCTTGCGGCGTGCTCGCGGCAGACCCTACACACGTCAAGGTCGCGCGCGTGGTGGCATCAAAGCCTTGCGCACGCAGGTGCTGCACCAACGCGTGCGGCTGATGCACGCGCACCGCGGCGACCCAGTGGTGACGCACACGCGCTTGCGCGCCAACCAAGGGCGCACGCGGGCCTAACGTGTCACGCAGTTGCTCGCCCAAGTGACGTTGCTGCTGCACGCGCGCACGCTCGCCCTGCGACCAACGGCGTGCCATGGTGGCCAGCAAAGCAGCGCACGGACGGCGACGCAACTCAACCAGCAAGTGCTCGCGGGAGAAGCCGCGCACACTGCCAGAGATGACCGCGTCACTGCTGGTGCCGCGCCAACGGCACAGCGCATCAAACAGGCCAAAGCCCGCACGCGTGGCAATCAGCTTGAAGCCTGCGTACTTGAGCACGCGAGCAGCATAGGAGCGGGTGGTTTGTAGCGGCCATTGACGCTGCAAACCGCGCATGGCGCCGCGCAA
This sequence comes from uncultured Planctomycetota bacterium, assembly GCA_903829565.1. Lineage (GTDB taxonomy): Bacteria > Planctomycetota > UBA1135 > UBA1135 > SXXH01. The sequence continues at coordinate 316 of CAIKQM010000602.1, read as the reverse complement.
CCCGTCGGCACGCACACGCACCAAACCGCCGGCCAGCGCAGTCCCCGTTTTGATGGGGCCAAACGAGAGAAACACCACATCACTGCGTGGATCGCCACACCAGCCGTCCCCTGTCCATGCTTGCGCAGCGTCCTCCCACACCTCAAGCCCATGCGCGCGCGCCAGGTCGAACCACGCTGCCAAGTCCAAGCGCGTGCCATAGAGATGCGCCAACAACACCGCACGAGGCCGCTCTGCCGGCACACCAACGGCCAGCAGTCTGGCTGCCTGCGCGCAGTCAGGCTCCAGAGTCTGCGGGTCCACATCAATCGGCACG
>CAIKQM010000601.1 GCA_903829565.1 uncultured Planctomycetota bacterium | reverse complement strand
CGCGCCGGACACCACCCGCATCGGATCGGCTTTCGCCGTCCGCCACGCCCCGACCGTCAGGCGATCACCACCACTCCGGCCGGTAGGGAACAGGGCCGCGTGCCACCCAAATAGTCGTTCTTCCGTCAACGGCGCGGCGCAGTTCCGTGTTGCGTCGAGCATCATTTCGACGATTCCCTCGACGGTGCGCCCCGCCTGAGGTAACCCGGCAACGTCCATGCCCAACCGCCGCGCGATCGAGGAGCGCACCTCGTCTGGGTTGAGGGTCTCACCTTCGATCGCAGAGGACTTAACCACCTCGCGGGTTAGGACCGAGAGCCCAGCTTCGGCCTGCAGATCAAAGCCCAAGGCCCCCATGCGGCCCACGAGCAAGCCCTGCTGGTGCCGGACCCGCGCTAGGGCCCCCGCCACGACAGCCGCGTCCCATGTGAACGAGGGCCAGCCCGGTCTCTGGTGGATGTAGGTGCTCATTCGCCGCAACTCTTGCGGAGATTATAGCCCGTATTCGCCGCAAGCAACCAGTCGGCCCAGCGCCCCGTCAGCGGAAGCGCCGCTTCGGGCCCAGCTCGATGCGGCCGGCGGCGAGGTCGTCCTCGAACCTGCGGATGACCGCCAGGATCGCGTCACCATGGCGCTCGGCCTGCCACACGTGCAGGCCCTCGATCGCGCGCAACTCCTCGGGCGTGCGCGGTTTGTGCTGCGTCAAATGCAGCAGCACATGGCGGTTCAACAGGTACGCCGCATCGAACCCGAGGCGCGCCGCCTCGTCCTTGCGCCACGACTTCAAGCGTTCGTGCAGCTCGTGCTGGGCCCCGTCGAACCCGCCGGTGCCGTCCTTGCTGGGCAGCTGCGGCAGGCGCTTGACCGGCTCGGCCGCCACCCCGCGCGCCACGGCATCCAACAGCTCGTCGCCCCACCGGCGCCCCTGCTTGGAACTGAACCCCGGCACGCGCATCAGCTCGTGCGGCGCCCGCGGCGCGCGCTCGGCGATCAACATCAGCGTCTCGTTATTCACCACCCGGAACGGCGGCTCGTTGATCGATTCCGCCAGCCGTTCGCGCGTCGCGTACAGCTCGCGCAGCACCGCGCGCGCCTCCGGCAGGAGATTGCGCACTCCTTTCAAGCGCGCGTAATCGTCCTCGTGGAACCGATCGCCGGCGGGCTCGATGCCCTCCAAACGCTTGCACTCGCCCTCGACGATCACGGCGCGATCCATCTGCGCCAGATCCGCCTTTTGGTGGTGCATCAACGGCAACAGGAAATGCGTGTCCAGGCGCGCATACGCCAATTGCTTGTCGGTCAGCGGCCGCTGGGCCCAGTTGCTGCGCTGCATCGACTTGTCCAGCTCGACGCCAAAGCGCTCTTTCAGCACCGACGCCAGCCCCGGCGCCTGCGAACCGAGGGTCGCCGCCGCCACCCGCGTGTCGAACAGATTGCTAAAGCGGAAGCCGTAATCCCGCTTCATGATCAGGATGTCGTATTCGCCGTCGTGGAACACCTTGGTCTTCGACGGGTCCTCCAACATGCGGCCCAAACCGCCCAGATCGAGCCCCGCCAACGGGTCGACGATCCAGTCGTGCTCGAGGGCCGTGATCTGCACCAGGCAGACCTTTTCGCGATAGCTGAAGAAGCTGTCCGCCTCGGTATCGACCGCCACCTCGGGCGCGCGCGCGAGGACCTCCAACATGCGACGGAAGCCCGCTTCGTCGTGGACTACGGTCGGCGGAGGGAGGTCGTTCAGCATGAGGGCGAGAGAGTCTAAGCCCGGCGCCCTCGGGCGGGAAGCCTGCGCCGACCACTCGCCCGTCCCAATTAGTGCATCCCACCTCCCCAACGAGGGAAGTATGCTTCCCGCTGAGAGCCCCTATGCCCCCGGAAACGCTCGACAATCTCGATGCACAGGCCAAAACCAGCGGCTATTGGAGCGCGGATCTCGCTCCCGTCGCGGCGGCCGACCGCACCTGGGGCCTGCGCGACATCGCCGCCTTTTGGGTCGCCTTGTCGGCTTGCAT
>CAIKQM010000600.1 GCA_903829565.1 uncultured Planctomycetota bacterium | reverse complement strand
CGGTACTACAGGCGTACCCAAAGGCGTGATGTTGACGCATGCCAACGTGCTGGCGCATTCGTTGGGGGCCATCGCGGAGTTGTCGCTTACCGATCGTGATCGCTGGGCTCACATCGCGGCGATGTTCCACCTCGCTGATGCTTGGGCCACCTTCGCCTTCACCTGGGTAGGGGCGACACACCTGTTTTTGCCGCGTTTTGAGGCTCGCGCCGCCCTGGATCTGTTGGAACAGGAGCGCGCCACCATCACCAACCTGATTCCGACCATGCTGAATGCGATGACTCGTGATGAGTCGGCGCGTGGACGCAACTGGGATGCCTTGCGCGCCGTGTTGTCGGGCGGGGCACCGATCGCACCCGCACTCGTGGCTGAGATCGTAGCGGTGTATGGCTGCGAGTATGTGAACACCTACGGCATGACGGAGACCTCTCCGTACTTGACCATGTCCTTGTTGGCGCAGCACCATCGTGCTCTGCCGCTGGATCAGCAGCTCGCCTTGCGCGCCAAGACCGGTCGCCCCTATGCAACCGTAGAGCTGCAGGTCTGTCGTGAAGACGGCACGGCCGTGCGCGCGGATGAGGTCGAGGTCGGCGAGATTCGTGTGCGCGGCTCGACGGTGATGAAGGGCTATTGGAACAAGCCCGAGGAGACCGCGCGTGTGTTTGCCAATGGATGGTTGAAGACGGGTGATCTCGCTGTGGTCGACAGCGAGGGCTATGTCACGATCGTGGATAGGGCCAAAGACATGATCCTGTCCGGTGGCGAGAACGTCTATTCCACCGAAGTCGAGCATGCGCTGGCGGCACACCCTGCGGTGTTGGAGTGTGCGGTGTACGGCGTGCCCGATGCGCATCTCGGCGAAGCGGTGCGTGCCGCTGTCGTGTTGCGTGCGGGGCGGTCTGCCACGGAGAGTGAGCTCGTGGAGTGGGTCAAGGCGCGTATTGCCCGCTACAAGGCCCCTAAGGTGCTGGAGTTCCTGGAAGCCTTGCCGCGCACGGGTTCAGGAAAGATCCAGAAGGCTGTCTTGCGTGAGCCGCACTGGGCCGGCCGCACCCGTCAAGTAAACTAGACAGCAGCGGTCTTCATTTGAGAGCCGCCAAGCGTGCTCGCATGGCGGGCGTCAGCATCGAAGGCGTGTGAATGAAACCTAACTGGCTGGCGCCATCTTCCACGCGCGAGGTCGGTGTGCCGATGAAGAGGCCCGCGCTAGTGAAGGCGGCTCCTCCTGAATGTCCGGAGGTGATTTCGGCATCAGATTTGATGGTCCAGCCGCCGTTGGACGCTCGTTCAAAGCCTGCAACGATGCCGCGAGTGAGCGTCAGAGTAGGACGCGAACGCTGCGTGCCTACACCTGGATAGCCCACGATGTAGAGCTCGCTACTCAACTCCGGTAGTGCAGTTTCCCCAAGCTCGACACTCGGCACGCGCCAATCCACGGGCAGCGGTCGTCCATGCCGGTCGCCGCTGATGCGCAGCAGTGCGAGGTCCATTGCGCTGTCATACTCGAGCACCTCTGCTTGATAGGTCTCGCGCGGCGCCGTGCCCAGCTCGTGCGTGACGCACAACACGATATCTGTGGCTACACCACCACCCATCCGGCTGACGACGTGCGCATTCGTCAGGTACACACCCGAAGGGTGAATGCTTACGGCGCTCCCTGTCCCATCGGGTGTACACACCTCGACCACACTGGCCAGCCAGGGTGCTTGGCTGTCTGGCATGGTGGGGTGAGTCAGTGGCTCCAGACTCAGAGTGGGCGGAGAGTCGGCTGCGGTAGCGAGTACACGGAATGCAGCGTCCATCGGCAGCGCCAGAGGATCGACGACCTCGATGGTCCATTCACCGGCTGCAGGCTTGGTAACCACCAGATGTTCGCGTCCATACGGCCGACTGCGCATCCGTACTTGGGCATCGAGCCCGCGCAGTTCGCGTCCTGGATAGGCCAGCAGATCAAGATCCTGCTCCGCTTCCAAGATGTCCACGCGCAGTACCTCGGCGTCCGCGGGCACCGTGATCACAGCGCGCCATGTATGACCGGCCGAGGCCTGTACAGTTCCGTTGACAGGCGTGCCATAGGCGAGCGCAACAGGCGCAGGGGGTAAGAGCAAACGCGGCTCAATGTCGAAGGAAACGGAAGTCAAGACGCCATCTGGACTCCGCGGCAACGACCAACCATGCACCGACCATGCGGCGTGCCAGACGCCCGCGAGTAGGGGCGGTTCCGACCAGCGATCGATACGTAGCACTGCTGTGCCCAACTCCGTCAGCGTGCCCGCGGCGGCTTCGTGAGCGGAACGGATCGCTTCGAAAGGTTGCGCGCCGCACTCCAGCTCGACGGGAGCACCGCGCACATGCCATTCGACAGCCACTGCATCGGGCGGGATCACGCACATGGCCTGCACGGAGTCACTCTGCTCGGGTCGAATGGTGAGCCGCGTCACTTGCCCGAAGGACAACTGCGTTGAGGTCATGGGCGGTGTGGCTTCTACCGTGCAGGCTGTGTGTGCCAGCACAGAGAAGCCAACCATGAGGGCAGTAGAGATACGGCAGTCGCCTAAGTGCATGTGCAGAGCGTCAACACCGCAAGCTGCGTAGTCAAGGATCCGCACGAGTTCAGGCTGTCTTCGCACTCAGCGCACTTGCCGCTGCTGATCCAGACACGATCATGCACACACGACAACTGCAGTCCGCTGAGCGGATCGCATGGAGTCTCCCGTACTAGTAGACCGTTCGTTAGGACCTTGCCATGACTTACTTGCTGACGCGCCTTGCTGCCTTGGCGATTCCGTTGCATCTCGCTGCAGTTGCAACGGCTCAAACCTGCACGACTGACTGTGCTACGACTCCCATCTGCGGAGGCTGTGCACAGACGCAAACACTCGTGCGTCAATACCGCTTGCCGACCCCGTTCTTGGGGCAGGACAAGATTGGTTCGCCGCCCTTAGCTGCGACGAATCTAGCCGTACCGCAATTCGATCCGGCGCTCGGCACGCTCAAGCGTGTCCAGTATCGCTTCCTTGCGGACTATACCAATGTGTCCATCCACGTGCGGAACAACTCCACCAGCTCCACTTGCACGGTGAACGACACCTTCAGTGTGCAGTGGACCGTGGGCGTCCAAGCACCCGATGGCAACACGCTCACTCCGCTCTCCATCGATACGAGTGGGGCCACGCTGGTCTTGCCTGGTGTGGTCTTCAGCGTCAACGACTTCATCGATGAATTTCCCTTTCACGCCGGCAGCACCATCGACCAACTGGGGCGCTGCCCGAACCCAGCGAACCTGACCCAAGTGCTGTGTGGCACCGCCAGTACCGGAGGCATTGACTTCGGTGATGAACGCTGTCGCTGCGTCGATCCCGCTCCTGCGCTGACCCCGCTCATCTGCAAGGAGGTGGGTGCTCCCGGCTCAAGTTGTTGGAACACTTGGGTTGGTGGTGGGAATGTCAATTTCACCTTCACGAACACCACCTCGACCACGGGTTCGACTCCCATGGGGTGTGGTAAATTTGACATCGACTTCCGTGCCCTTGCCCAGTACGAAGTGGAGGTCCGCTACTTGTACTGCGTGAACTTGCCACCTGTCGCCAACGATGATGTTGCGCGCACCTGCACAGGGGTGCCTGTGTCCGTGGATGTACTGGCAAACGACTTTGACCGTGACTCGTGTGGTGCGCCGGAGCCCAATGGTCTGGTTTGCGGCTCAGTTGTGGTGGTGAACCAGCCGCCGCTGGGCGAGGGTAGCGTGGCCGTGGTGGGCTGCGCAGGCAATCAGCCTTGCCCGACCTGCAGGTTGGTGTACACACCGCCTGCAGGATTCGTCGGTACCACGAGCTTCACCTACCGCGTGGGTGATGGCGAAGGCCGCACCTCGAACACTGCTCGTGTGGATGTGCGTGTGTGCAGGCCTACAACGGCGGAGGACACTGTGCGCGTGTGCAGCGGCTCGTCGTGTCCGGCACCGGTGTTGGCCAACGACGCCGCGGGTAGTGGCTGTGCGCCTTTGAATCCGGCGTCCGTTGTGGTGTCCGTACCGCCGCTTCTGGGAACAGCAATTCCCCAAGCGAATGGCACGGTGATCTACACCGCGAATCCAGGCGCTTCCGGCTTGGATCAGTTCCGCTACCGTGTCGCGGATACAGATGGTTGCTTGTCAGCCGAGACCTTGGTGCGTGTGGAAATCTGCGGACCTCCTACAGCCGTGCGGGACAACCTGTGCTTGTGCCCGGGCTCGTCCACGTTACTTGACGTGCTTGCCAATGACTTGCCGGGTACTTGTGGTCCTACGGATCCTTCCACCTTGTACTTGAGCTCGCTGCCGCCGCCGAATAGTGGGATTTCGGTCTCTGTGGAAGCAGGTCGCTTGCGCATCACGACGAGCCCCGTGGCACCGGCTGGTCCGGTTTCCTTTACCTACCGCGCGGGCTACCAAGTCTGTGGCGCGCCGTGTGGGACGGAGGCCGTGGTGTGTGTGCAGGTGCAAGGCGCACCGACGGCCCAGGATGACAACGTTGCGTGGGATCGCGCTTCCATGACCGAGGTGTTGATCCCCGTGCTCGCCAATGATGCAGCGTCTGCTGGCTGCACTCTGGGGGTACCGACGCTGGTTCCTGGCTCGCTGTATCCGCCGAATAGTGGAGTCGTGACGTGGCAACCTGCATCGAGCAGCTTCCGGTTCGTGCCTGCTGCGGGTGCGAGCGCCAACATCAGCTTCGACTATGACCTATGCCAAAGTTGTCCGAATGAAACAGGCTGTGGCATCACCTGCACGACTCCGTGCTGTGTGCGGGCGCGCGTGTACTTGGGTGGCGAGTGCCCGACCTTCAACCGTCTCCAACCGGCCTCGTTGCTGGTGTATCCGAAGTACGACACGCGTCCAGGTTCCTTGACACTCTTGACGCTTGTCAACACCGACACGCAGGCCTCGACCAAGGTCGAACTCCGGTTCGTGGAAGCTCAGGCATGCCAAGCGACCTCGCGCACCTTCACGCTGACGCCGAACGACACTTTGACGATGGTCGCTTCGTCGCAAGCTCCTGTAGGCCAACTCGGGTATGTCTATGCCTATGCCAAGTCGACGGTCCCGACGGCAGCCAACCCAGGCGGTGAACCCATCGTGTTCAACCGACTGGCAGGCCAGGAACTGCACTTGGATGGAGCCGCGGCGATCGACTGGTCCGTGAATGCCGTCGCCTTCAAGGGCATCGGTCGCCATGGTGGACCGAACGATGACGATCAGGACGGGGTGCGCGACCTCAACTGGCGCTTTGGTGATGGGCAACTCTCCGAGTACGAAATGGCACCGGAGGAACTGCACATCCCGCGCTTCATGGGGCAGCGCACAGCCGATACCTCGCGTGTGATTCTCTTGGCGTTGTCTGGTGGCAGTTCCTTCACCACGACAGTGAGTGTGCGTGGTTGGAACGACAATGAGCAGTCGTTCTCCAGCACCTACAGCTTTGTGTGCTGGGCAGAGCCGTTGCTGACGCAGCTGGCATCCATCACCACAGAGAATGGCTTGAGGTCCTTGGGGGACGATCCCCAAGAGATCTTTGGCATGACGAGCCGCGAAACAGGGTGGCTCACCTTGCGCGGGCAAACGGCAGCCTCTGTCATGGAGACCATTCAAGGTCCAGCGATCTACGCGGTGCTAGTCGAGCGTGTCGATGGCTTTGCTGCGGCGGACTTGCCGTTCGAGCGCTGCCAACGTCATGGCGACCTGCTACCGAAGGGGCCGCTGGGCGATGGGCCCAACCCCGTCGCAGGTGACGGTCAATAGGGGGCTAGCGCCACCAATCACCAGCCGCCACCTGCTGAATGCCCTCGGCATAGGTGCGCGGCTTCCACCCCAACTCGTGCACGGCGTTGCTGATGTCGTGCTCGTGGTGCAGGTTGAAATAGGCGCTGGCGCGGCGATCTTCCGTTACATCGGTGAAGAGACCCTTGAGGAAGATCGCTGCGTCAGCCCAACGCTTGTTCAGGTTGCGGCGCTTGATCTTGCCACCCACGGCGCGGATGGTGAGGTCAAGGAACTCGTTGTAGGGGATGCCTGCCGGTCCGGCGAGTTCATAGACACAGTCGATGCCGCGATCGAAGTTGAAGTACCTCAAGACGGCATCGACCAGGTCATCCACATGCACGGGATTGACCTTGGATGCGCCACTGTGCGGGACCCAGATCGTGCCAGACTGGCGCGCACAGCGCCGCAAGAAGGGCGCTGTGTGACGCATGTCCCCACGACCGTAGACGAGTGTGGGGCGGAAGCTTGCCCATGGCAGGCCTGAGCCACGCACGATCTTCTCTTGGACGCGCTTGCTGTCGCGGTAGTAGCTGTACACCGGCGCACCAATGACGGCCGAGCTGACGATCCACAAGCGGAAGTCGCGATTGCCTGTGGCCTTGGCTTCATTCACCAAGGCTTCAGTGCCCTGGATGTTGACCGAGCGCATTTCGGCTTCGCCGAGGTGGTCGTGGGCACTGGCCACATGCACCAGCAACTCGCAGCCGGAGAGGAAGCCGTGCAAGGACTCCGGTCGGGTCAAGTCGCCCTCATGCACCTCGATCTCGTGTCCAGCGGGCTTGACAAGGGCGCCTGCACGGCCTGGGCGTACCAACACGCGCACTTGATGGCCCGCACCCAGAAGACCATGCATCAAATGGGTTCCGATGAACCCGGTAGCTCCGGTGAGGGCGATCTTCATAGCAGCGAGGTGCAAGATGATACCCCGCCATCCCACGGCTGTCGCGTCTAGTCCCCTAAGCCATGGCGGATGCCGTATTGGATCAGCTCCGCCGTGGTTTCAAAGCCCAGTAGCTCCATCATGCGGTACTTGTGGAAGGCGACGGTGCGGGGGGTGATGTCCAAGCGTGACGCGATCTCCTTCATGGTGCAGCCCTCGACCACGAGGTGCAGGATCTCGCGCTGACGCTCGGACAAACGCTCCAGCCCGGCTTTGGTCGCGGGCAGGCGCAGAGCCTTGCGCACGGCTTCCGCGATCGAGGGGGTCACATGCGTGCGTCCCTCCATTGCCGCGCGGATGGCTTCGAAGAGGTCATGGGCGGCCGAAGTCTTCAGCAAGTAGCCCGCTGCGCCTTCGCGGAGGAGCGATGCAGCCAGACCCGGATCTTCGTTGACCGTCAGGAACACAATGCGCACGGAGGGAACTTGTTGGCGCAAGAGGCGCGCCGCTTCGATGCCACTGAGACGCGGCATCGAGATGTCGAGCACCACGACATCGGGCAGGAACTGCGCGGCCAAGGTGAGCACTTGCTCTCCATCGGTAGCAGTGCCAATCACGAGGCAATCCGGCTCTAGAAGCTTCTGGAAGGCTTCCAGCAAGATGGAGTGGTCATCTGCCAATAGAACCTTCGGACGCATATCGGGGGCGGCTTTCATGCGGCAGGGGAGGCTTCCAGCGGTACGATAGCCTCCAAGCGTGTGCCACGACCAGAGGCGCTTGTCAAATATAGTTGACCGCCGAGAATGCGCAGGCGCTCTTGCATGCCGCGTAGTCCGAGGCTCTTGGAGCTGGTGACTTGCTGTGGATCAAAGCCGCAGCCGTCGTCCACTACTACCAAGCGTGCGAAGCGCGACTCCAATTGCAGCTCCAGTCGAATGCTGGACGCCTCACTGTGCCGCAGAGCATTCCGCAGTGCTTCTTGCGCGATGCGGTACAAGCCTAGGGCCAAGTCTTCGCGAGGCTCGGCGCCTTCTCCCGTTACCTCATACTCGATCGCCAGCTCGTGTTGCTGGCTGACTTCCTTGCACAAACTGCGCAAGGCACTGCGCAGACCGAGCGTGTCCAGTTGCGCCGAGTGCAGTTGGACAGAGAGTCCGTGCACATCGGACGAGATCGACTTCACTGACTGACTCAGCGCAGCCAGCTCGCTGGCCACGGGCGTGGCTCCTTTGGTCTGGGCGCTGCGTTCCAACACATCGAGGCGCACGCCTACCAGAGCCAAGCGCTGTCCCAGATCGTCGTGCAGGTCGCGCGCAATGCGTCGGCGCTCTTCTTCTTGGGCACGTACCAATCGGGAATGCAGCCCTCGCAAGGAGTCTTCAGCCGTTTGACGCAGGTGCACCTCGTGTTGCAGCTCGTTGTGGCGCTTGCGAGCAGTTTGCGCGCGCCTGCGGAAGGCGTACCCGATACCCACAAGTACGGCACCAAGTGCACTCAGGCGGAACCACCAAGTTTCATGTACGTACGGCTCCAGATCCAAACCGATACCCGCGGGTTCGGGGCTAGAGGAACCGTCATAGCTGCGCGCGTGCACTTCAAAGCGGTAACGCCCCGGAGGTACGTTTGTGTAGCGCGCAAACGCTTCACTCCCCGCCGCGCGCCAGTCGGTATCGAAGCCCTGCAAGCGATAGCGGTAGCGCACGGCCTGTGGCTCCGTCAACGCGAGTGCTGCGAACCGAAAGACAAGCTCACGCGGTCCGGGTGGAACTGTGATGTCGGCACGCGTGCGATGGCTGCGACCATCGGCGACAACTTCGCGCAACTCGATGCCCGGTGGTTGGTTGGTATCGGTCATGCGCGCCGGATCCACCATGGCGAACCCACGCACGGTGGGGAACAGCAGGCGGCCAGATGCAAGCCGCACTCCGCTCATGCCATTGCCTTCGTTGGTGCGTCCAGCCAAGCACGGAACCGCATCCAAACGGCCATCCGCAACGGCTTCCAAGTCGGCGAGCCGCACACGGAAGACACCGCGGTTGCTGTTGATCCACAGCGCACCCTCGTCATCCATCTGGATGTTGGAGACGAAGTTGTCATACAGCCCTTGGCTCGCATCCACACGCACCGCTTGTGAGTTCCGCAGTCGTACCAAGCCACCGCCGTAGAGCCCCGCCCAGATGGTTCCATCCTCCAGAGGCAGAATGGCTCGCACGGAGCCACCGCTGTAGCCTTCCGCCGCACCCAGCATGGTGATGCGCCCCGCGCTCCAACAGGCCAGGCCGCGAGATGTACCCAACCAGACACGGTTCGCCGCATCGCTACGCAAGGCCGCGATCTCCGCGTCCTCGGGCAGTCCTGCTTCCGCACCATAGGTGGTCAGCTCGGGTTGAGCGCTGGTGCCACCGACGCGGTGGACTCGGCCGCGATCGCCTACCCAAATGTAGCCCTCGGCATCTTCGCAGAGTGAGCCTGTGTAGATCTGACTGGCAAGGGCGACACGCCGTTCGACTCCGCCTTTGGCAGAGACGAGACCCTGTGCGAACAGCACATGCAAGGTGCCATCGCGGCCTGTCAAAAGTGCTTGCACCCGGCCAAGTCCTGTCGGCAGCGAAGCAATCGCTTGTACGGTGGCCGTGGGAGTGTGAAAGCGTAGTACTTGCTCTGCTTCGCTGGATGCAACCCAAGCATCATCACGATCGGCCGGCGCAAACAGCAGCTGTCCTTCCTTGAGGCGCAAGGTACTGCCTTCAAATGGCCACGAGAAACTGCGCACCAATTTCATCAGACCGCTGGTCTGGCTGCCGACCCACAGGTTGCCATCGCGATCGTGAAGCAACGCCGTGCTATGCAGGCCTTGCAGTGGCGATGGGTACTGGGTGGCCGTGCGTTCATCTAGGCGCACCAGCACTGTGGAGTAGCCTGTGCCAATCACAATGCCCCCGTCTTCGTTCAGGACGGCTGAAAACGCATGGAACGTGCGCGGTGGCTCGCCAGCGTGGCTCAGGGCCTGCAGTCCAGTTGGCTTGACAAGCGCAAAGCCCTCGTCTGTGTAGCACCACAACCCGTGCTGCGGGTGTTCGTCCACATAGCTTGCGGAGCCGCAAGCGCGCCCATCTGTCCAGCTGGTCAGTACAGGTTGTGGCGTGTCCAGACGCCACAGTCCATCGGCGCTTGCGCACCACAAGCGTCCCGAGACATCCACATGCAAGCGCCGTGCTGCGCGTGGCTGCGGCACGTGCTCTGCATACATGGGGATGAATCGTCCGTTTTCGAACTTGGTGACGGTGTCTTCACTGCCCATCACCACAGTTCCATCGCGCAGTTGCACCATGTCGGCCACGCGACCATTCGGCACACCCTGTGCTGGGCCAAAGCCTTGCAACTCATAGGGCAGGCTACGCGCGTCGAGCCTCGCCACCGTGCCTTCGGCGGAGCCCACCCACAGCATCCCATCGCGGTCCTCTAGCAAGCTGCACACGAAGTTCGAGCCCAACTCCGGTGTGTTGCGCAACGACCATGTCTCGAAGCCTGTGCCCGTGTGGCGCGCCAAGCCACCATAGGTTGCGATCCACAGCGCACCATCGCGCGTCTGTACTAAATCCTTGACAGAGTTCTGCGGCAGACCTTCTTCGATCGTGTAGATGCTGCGCGGCCGAACAATGACGCTGTCCGTGAATGGGCCTTGTGCGCCACGCGCGTGCGTGGTGGCCCACAAGCAGCAGCTCAACAGTACCAGCACCTTGCGCACACGGTCAGTCTACCGCACCTTCTTCACTCGCGTCCGAGCAGCCCACGTCCATAGGCATCGACGGCGGCATCGAAGCCATAGCTCAGGTCAGCCACGAAACGGGCTACCAACGCGTGGTCACGGGCCGCACGCGCCTGCGCCGAAGCAGGAAGCGCGCGCAAGGCCTCCGGCCGCACGGCCCACCACAACGCCTCGGTGCAATAGCCCGCGAGCGCGGAACGTGGTGCTCGGAACTCGATCACAGGCAAGTCATCGCGCATGGGCGGCACTCCGGCGACCAACTCGCGCAGTTGGGCATCCTGAGCACAGCACAGCGCAACGAGGTCCCAACTGTCACGAATGCCTGCACCTGCGAGGACCGAGGCCATAGAGGGCGGTAGGGGGCTTGCCCCCAACTCCTCCAAGCTGCGCAACGGCTGCTCGGAACCAATCAACACCAAGTCATACGCCGTGAGCCACGCCGAGACATGCGGGAACGCCGCACACCATGTGGCGCATACGGTGCGTACATCCTCGAACGACAACTCATAGAGCGGCAACCACTGCGAAGCCACACCACCGGGTGCAAGCCGTTGGCGCACATGCTGGAAGTGCTCGAGCGTGTACAAATCACTTGACCCGCGAGTCCACGGGTGCACTGGGTCCGCCGTGATGAGGTCAAACTGTTGGGGCGTCGAACCCAAGGCATGCCGTCCATCAGCAATCACGAGTTGGGTGCGTGATTGCGTCAACACGGCT
>CAIKQM010000599.1 GCA_903829565.1 uncultured Planctomycetota bacterium | reverse complement strand
CTCGCAGGATTGGTGGCCGGCTGATTACGGCACCTATGGCGGTCTCTTCATCCGCCTGGCGTGGCACAGCGCGGGTACCTATCGCGTGACGGACGGTCGCGGTGGTTCGGCCGATGGCACGATTCGTTTCGCGCCGCTGAACAGCTGGCCGGACAATGCCAACCTCGACAAGGCGCGGCGCTTGCTGTGGCCGTTGAAGCAAAAGTACGGCGCCCAGATTTCGTGGGCCGACTTGATGATCCTCGCGGGCAACGTGGCTCTCGAGCAGGCGGGCTTCAAGACCTTTGGCTTTGCCGGCGGTCGCGTCGATGTGTGGGAGCCGCAGGCGGATGTGTTCTGGGGCCCGGAAGGCGAGTGGTTGACTGACAAGCGTCACAACGCCGAAGCCGGGCTCGAAGGCCCGCTCGCCGCGTCGCAGATGGGCTTGATCTATGTCAACCCCGAGGGTGTTGGCGGCGTGCCGGATCCGATGCTGGCCGCGCAGGAGATTCGCCGCACCTTCGGGCGCATGGCGATGAACGATGAAGAGACCGTGGCGTTGATCGCGGGCGGTCACACCTTGGGCAAGGCGCATGGTGCGGCCGATCCCAAGAAGCATGTGGGCCCCGAGCCGGAAGGCGCATCGATCGAGGAACAAGGCCTCGGTTGGAAGAACACGCTGGGCAAGGGCAACGGTGCCGACACGATCACGAGTGGTCTCGAAGGCGCGTGGACTTCGACGCCGGATGAGTGGTCGCAGGACTACTTCAAGAACTTGTTCCGCTTTGAGTGGGAGCTGACGAAGAGCCCCGCCGGTGCGCAACAGTGGAAGCCGAAGGGCGATGCCGGTCGCAATGTCCCGGATGCGTTCGATCCGAACAAGAAGCACCAGCCGGTGATGTTCACGACGGACATCGCGTTGGTGACGGATCCGGCGTACCGCGCGATCTCCGAGCGGTTCCACAAGAACCCGCAGCAGTTCAATGATGCCTTCGCGCGTGCTTGGTACAAGCTGACGCACCGCGACATGGGGCCGCGCGCGCGCTTCTTGGGCGCGGAAGTGCCGGCCGAGCAAGTGTGGCAAGACCCGGTGCCGGCCGTGAATCATCCGTTGGTGAATGCCGCGGATGTGGCGCAGCTGAAGAGCAAGGTGCTGGCTTCGGGCTTGAGCGTGTCGCAACTGGTGACGACGGCGTGGGCTTCGGCCTCGACGTATCGCAACTCGGACATGCGCGGCGGCGCGAACGGCGCGCGCGTGCGCTTGGCGCCGCAGAAGGATTGGGCCGTCAACCAGCCGGCCGAGTTGGCCAAGGCGCTGCAAGTGCTCGAGGGTGTGCGCAAGGACTTCAACAGCGCACAGGCCGACGGCAAGCAGATCTCGATGGCGGACTTGATCGTGTTGGCCGGTGCCGCCGGTGTGGAAGAGGCTGTCAAGCGCGCTGGACACACGGCGAGCGTGCCGTTTGCACCGGGGCGCACCGATGCGACGGCTGAGATGACCGACGCGGCCTCGTTCGCGGTGCTTGAGCCGGTTGCCGATGGCTTCCGCAACTATGACGCCACCAAGGGCGCACGTCCGGCGCCCGAGATGTTGGTTGACCGCGCCCAGTTGTTGAACCTGAGTGCGCCGGAAATGACGGTCCTCGTCGGTGGTTTGCGCGTGTTGGGCGCGACCGTCGGTGGCTCGAAGACGGGGGTCCTGACGGCGCGTCCGGAATCCTTGACGAACGACTACTTTGTCAACTTGCTCGACATGGGCATCGCGTGGCGCAAGGACGCGGACCAAGCGGGCCTGTACGAGGGCGTGTCGCGCAAGACGGGCGCGGTCGAATGGTCAGCCACCACGGTGGATCTGGTCTTCGGCTCGAACTCGCAGTTGCGCGCCATCGCCGAGGTCTACGCCAGCGCCGATGGCAAGGACAAGTTCGTGACGGACTTCGTGGCCGCGTGGACCAAGGTCATGAACGCGGATCGCTTTGACCTGACGCGCTCGATGCAGTGAGCGCGTAGGGAGGGCTTCTAGCCCGCAGATAACCGCCCGGGAGGTGCATGCACCGCTCGGGCGGTTATCCTTTGCGGCTGCCATGAAGACCCCCCGTAGCCTGTGGAGTGTGGGCGCAGCGTATGTTGCGTGCCTGTCCGTCCTGTTCGTGTCGGCCGCGTGTCAGTCCACCTCGCGCGCCCCGTCGGTCAGCGGACCGACAGAGTGGAGCGCCGCCGCGAGCAAGGGCCGCGCGTTTGAGATCCAGGATCTCTACCGCGTCGAGACTCCGGGCAGCATTGACCTGTACGCCGATGGCGAGTGGATGGTCTACACCGTGCGTCGCACGGATTTGACAGCCGGCAAGAGCAGCTCGCAGATCTACATGTCGCGCCGTGATGGCAGCGAGAGCCGCGCCCTGACGGCGTCAGGTAAAAATGACAGCGGCCCGCAGTTCACGCCCGATGGCCGTAACATCCTGTTCACCAGCACGCGCTCGGGCAGCTCGCAAGTGTGGACGATGCCCATCGACGGCGGCGAACCGCGTCAGTTGACGAACTTTGGTCCGGGTGTCAGCGATCCGGTGCAAAGCGCGGATGGTCGTTACCTTGCGGTGACCACCAGCCTGTTCCCCGAGTGTGGCATCGATGAGGCCTGCAACGCCAAGAACGCCAAAGGCGTCGACAGCGGCAAGCTCAAGGTGCACGTGGCGGATGAGCTGCTGTACCGCCACTGGACGTCGTGGGGTGACGGCCGCGCTTCGCACATTGTGTTGGTCGACGCGCGTTCGGGGCAGGTGCTGCGCGATTTGACGCCGGGCAAGTGGGAGAGCCCGATCTTCTCTCTCGGCGGCAAGGGCTATGACTTGACGCCGGATGGCAAGCATCTGGTCTATGTCTGCAATCGCGACAAGGACCAAGCGACCAGCACCAACGCCGATCTGTGGATCGTGCCCACCGAAGGCGAGATCACCGAGACGACGGCGCGTAACTTGACGGCTGACAATAAGGGTTGGGATGGCAATCCGGTTGTGTCGCCGTGCGGCACGAAGGTGGCGTACTTGTCGCAAGCGACGCCGGGCTACGAGTCCGACCTCAAGCGCTTGAGCGTGCTGGACCTGGCGACCAACGCGGTGACGCGCGTGACCGATCGCGACAGCTTTGACGACATGATCAACAGCATGGTGTGGACCTCGGATGGTGCCACCTTGGTGTTTGAGGCGGATCATCGCGGGCGCACACCGCTGTTCCGCGTGCCGAGTGCGGGTGGTGCCAAGCCGGTGGAGCTGTTGCGTGATGGCACGATCAGCGAGTACCACCTGACGCCGAACAACGGTCTCGTGTACGCGCGGCGCACGATTCAGGATCCGCCGGAGGTGTGGACCTGTGATGCCTACGGCGGTGGCCGCCGGCGCGTCACCACCCTGAACGAAGACCTGCAAAGTGAACTTGACATCCGTCCGGCGCAGGAGCTGTGGATCAAGGGCGAAGGTGGCTATGACATCCATTGCTTTGTGGTCACGCCGCATGGCTTTGATCCCACCAAGAAGTACCCGCTGGTGCTGAATGTGCACGGCGGACCGCAGTCGCAGTGGTCGGACGGCTTCCGCGGCGATTGGCAGATCTATGCGGCCAAGGGCTACATCACGGCCTTTGCCAATCCGACCGGTTCGACCGGCTACGGGCAAGACTACACCGATGCGATCGCGCGCGATTGGGGCGGGCGTGTGTACCGCGACTTGATGCGCGTGACGGATGCGTTGGAAGAGCTGCCCTTCGTCGATCGCGGCCGCATGGGCGCGATGGGCTGGTCGTACGGCGGCTACATGATGATGTGGATGCAAGGCCAGACGAATCGCTTTGCCTGCCAGGCCGCGATGATGGGCTTGTACGACATGACGAGCTTCTATGGCGCGACCGAGGAACTGTGGTTCCCCGAGCATGACTTGGGTGGCGCGCCGTGGGAGAGCGAGGACTACCGCAAGTGGTCGCCCAGCAGCTATGTCAAAAACTTCAGCACCCCCGCGTTGGTCATCGGCGGCGAGCTGGACTATCGCGTGCCGTACACGCAATCGCTGCAGTACTTCACAGCGTTGCAGAAGATGGGTGTGCCGTCGCGGTTGGTGATGTTGCCGAACGCAGGGCACTGGCCGGCGTGGCATGAGATGGCGTTCTACTATGCGGCGCACCTCGAGTGGTTCGAGCAGTGGCTCGGCGGTGGCGG
>CAIKQM010000598.1 GCA_903829565.1 uncultured Planctomycetota bacterium | reverse complement strand
TCCTTGTGGGCCTTGGCGCTGGTGCTCGCTCTGCTGCCGCCGCTGGTGGTCGCCGTGCGTGCGCAATCCTTGGTGGCACAGGCACTGACCTCACTGGCCGCGGTCATGAGCTTGAGTGCCTCCTCGCTGGCGCACCAAGGCGATGCGTCAGCTCGGCACTGGATCCTGCCGCTAGGCGCAGTGTGCTTCTCGCTCGTGTCGATCGGGCTGAGCACGACCGCTCAAGGTGATGCTCGCACACGTGCTTGGCAGCAGCGCATCGCAGCCATCTTGTGGGTGGCGTTGACGCCCATGGTGGTGACCTTGATGCGTGAGCAGTACCAGCTCAGCAGCGATGTGTGGCCCGTGGTCGGTTGGGCATTGGTGGCGGTTGGGCTACGCGCATGGGCAGGTGTGCGTTGTGAGCTCACGGCTCGTCATGCGTGGCTTGCAGCCGCCATCGTGTTGGGTGCTGTGTCTCTGGCTGAGGTGCGCCCCGAGTGGTTGGTCGGGCCTGCTCTGGCTTTCCTTGCGTTGGGCTTGATGTGCGCATGGCGTTCGACGCACCACGCACCGTTCGCGCACGGTGCCGGCGCGGCAGCAGCCCTAGCTGGCTTGGTACTCGTGCTGCGTTTGCCCACGGCGGACCTCGCCGAAGCACGCTGGTTCTGGAACGACCATGCTTGGAATCTGCTGTTGCCAGCGCTGTGCATGGGTGGCGCAGCAGCCCTTGCTGTGCGTGCTAAAGAGCGCTTTCCCAGCTTGGCCACAGGCAGCATGGCCTTGTTGGTGGGCTTTGCGTGGTTGAATGTGGCCATCATCGACGGCTACGCGGTGGAGACGGTGCAACTGAGCGGCTTGGGTCGACTTGCTCAACGCGACTTCGTGCTGTCGCTTGCGTGGGCCAGTTACTCGCTCGCGTTGCTGATCTTGGGCGTGCAGACCAAGTTGGTGGCCGCGCGCTGGGGCAGCTTGGCGCTCTTGCTGCTCACGATCGGCAAGGTCTTCCTCGTGGACCTGGGCCGGCTCGAAGGGCTGTGGCGCGCCACGAGCATGCTCGGCTTGGCTGTGTCCCTCTTGTTGGTCTCTTTCCTCTACCAACGCTTCGTGTTCCGAAAGGACAGCGGTGATGCAGACGCGGCAACTGGGTGAGAGCACCCTGCAAGTCTCGCCCATTGTGTTTGGTGCATGGGCGATCGGGGGTTGGGCGTGGGGCTCGACTACCAACAGAGAGGACGAAGAGCGCGCAGCGATTCGCGCCATGCACGCAGCACTTGCTGCTGGCGTCAATGCCATCGACACCGCGCCGGTGTATGGCTTTGGCTTGTCAGAAGAACTTGTCGCCAAGGCGCTTCAGGGCCGTCGCGACCAGGTCTTGGTGCTGACCAAGCTGGGCCTGCGTTGGGATGACACGCAGGGCCAGCTCTGGTTTGAGACCAAGGACCAAGATGGCGTGCCGCGCAGCGTCCATCGCACCGCCCGGCCGGAGTCTGTGCGCCATGAAGTCGAACAGAGCTTGCGCCGCCTGCGCATCGACTGCATCGACTTGATGCAAGTGCACTGGCCCGATGCCGCCACTCCGATCGAGGATACGCTGGGCGCATTGCTCGAACTGCGTCGCGCAGGTTTGGTGCGTGAGATTGGCCTGTCCAATCATGGCGTGGACTTGCTCCGGCGCGCGAAGCAGAGCTTGGGGAGCGCCACGGAGGGCAGTGTGCCGTTGGCCTCCACGCAGCCCAAGTACAGTTTGCTGGCGCGTGATGTAGAACGCGATGTATTGCCATGGTGTCACGACGAGTCCGTGGGTGTATTGGTCTACTCGCCTCTCGAGCAAGGGCTCTTGACAGGCAAAGTTCCGGCGTCGCGTTCCTTTGACAGCACGGATGGTCGCCACAAACGCG
>CAIKQM010000597.1 GCA_903829565.1 uncultured Planctomycetota bacterium | reverse complement strand
TTGCCTACGTAGAGCGTGCCCTCGAACTGATCGACAGTGACCGGCTTTTGCGGCACGGGCTGCACAGGTGCAGGAACCGCTTGCGCCACGGGAATGGGCGCAGGAGCAACTTGTGGCGCAGGAGCCGCTTGCGGTGCAGGAGTTTGGGCCGGAGCCGGCCGCATGGTGGCGTCTTCACCGGGAGGCGGAACGACGGCAGCCGCACGCGGCATGATCGTGGGAGCATCCACAGGCGCGCGCACAGCAGTTGCTGCCTCCTTGCCAGCCGGAACCAATGTTCCCTCTTCAAGCTCTGACACGGCCACCGTGATCAGCGTCCGGCCGATCTGAAAGCTCACGCCAGCGCGCAACGGCCAAACGGCATCACGGCCGAGTTTGTCGCCGCCCACCACGCGTGTGCCGTTCGAACTGCCCAAGTCTTGCAGCTGCAACCGACCATCCAGCAACACAAGCTGGGCATGGCGCGACGAGGCTGAGTCATCGTCCAGCACGCAACTATTGGAGCTTGCACGCCCGAAGCTCAACCCCGCTACCGCCTCTACACGCCGGGCGGGCTTGCCGGATTCTTGGATGATCAACTCCATGGTCATGGCTCAGCGTCGCTCCGCATCCGAAGTGGAGTCAGCGCTGGGCGCCGCAGTTCCCGGCCCACCCGCCTGAGGTTGCGACTGTTGAACAGCCGCACGCGGCTCGGGGCCCTTGTAGGTAACCACTTCATCGCCCGCGCGATTCAAGTAGAGGCGCCGCATCTCTGTCAAATTGAGTGGACGTCCACCCAAGCGGCCGAAGACAGCCACTTGATGACCCGATTCATCGACTGCACGGTCGCGGTCAAGTCCGCGTGACAAGGCCAACGCGGGCGAAGCCGTCTTGCGCGTCGCCAAGAGCTGCGGCTTGGGTTGCGGCGAGAAGCCGTAGGCGCTGCGTCCGCCGTCCTCGGGCGTCACCATCGAAGCCACGCGCAGGCCATTCACGCCGTCAGCCAGATAGGCATACAAACTGTCGTTCGTCATGCCGCATACGACCGCGTTGAGATCGGTGAGCGCACCGTCTGCATTCCAGAGCTGGTCCAGTGCGGGCCGCTCAGGACGCTCGATGTCCACGATCGCCAGACCTTGCTTGCCCGCAGCCACATACGCCCAGGTCCGCGCCACATAGAGGCCGCGGGCGTCGGCCAGCTCCACGCGTGCCGACTCGACAGCCTTCATCTTCTCGGGCCAAGTCACATCGAGCACCGCCAGACCCCGCTCGTCTACGACGAACGCGTAGCGGAACTGGATGCTGATGGCACGCGGCTGCTGCACGAACGGCGCACCTACAACGGCGAGCACCTTGGGAGCGCACGGATCGGCAACATCCACTGCCACCACACCTGCATCACAGCAGATGTAGACGGTTGTGCCGGCGATGGCCAAGTTGCGTGCCCCACGCAACAAGCCGTTCGGGTTGAAGGTCGTGCCGCGCTCGAGGAAGTTGTTCGACGGGTTGCCATCGTTGAGAGGCTCCACATCGACCAGCACCAAGCCCTCTTCGCGATCCGCGACATAGGCGTAGCGATAGCTCTCATGCAGGTTCTGCATGCGGCCCGCATACTCGTACCCTTGTTCCAAGTTCTCCGGGCGCCATGCGCGCGACATGCTGATCGAGTTGTTGATCGGCAAGACCACCGCTGCCGCCGCGGGCAAGTCCACATGCGCATCTTGACCTAGCGGCGAGACCGGCGCAGTGACCACCTTCTCCGAGAAGCCCTTGTTGAAGATGTTGGCCACATCGTAGACGCGGAAGCCATCACTGCCGGCGGTGTAGAGGTACTCACCACGCAGCTGCAGGCTCGTGATCTGACCGCCGCCATGATGCTCGGCGGTTGCGAGCTGCCGTTCCGCGGCAACAAAGCTGGCGTGGGCTTCGGGGTACGACAACTGGTGCAAGCGCGAACCGATCACCGCCTGCGGCTCATCAGCTTCGGTGACACGCACGGCCTCAACGCCGTCCTTTTGTCCAACCCAAGCATGCATGCCGACGAAGTTCACGGCACCCGTACCAAGCAGATAAGTCTGTGCCAGCCAGGCGTTGTTGTCACCCTCAGCCGACGGGTGACAGTCGACGCAGGTCTTCGTCTCGGTCGTGCGCACCGTGTGCGCAAAGTGCGTGTTGAAACACTGCGAGGACATGCCGTTGGCAGCGACCGGCATCTGTTGACCATAGGTCGTTTGACGCTGTCCGTCCTTCGACGAGAGCATCACCGCCGAGGACGAACGCACCGGGGCCATGCGGTTGCCCTTGATGTCGCCTTGGATGCCGAGCATGAACACATCATCACGCGCCACTTGCGGGTTGTAGCTGGCGTGATTGCGCCGCGTACCGCCCTCGAAGTGCCGCACTTCGCTCTTCACATTGGCTTCT
>CAIKQM010000596.1 GCA_903829565.1 uncultured Planctomycetota bacterium | reverse complement strand
GGCGCTTCATGGCCTTTGCCTCGGAGCGCTTCATCTTGCAGATGCTGATTGATCAGCTCGACTTGCGCAGCCGCTTTGGGCCGTTGCAGATCCGCCAACTGCCCGCGTTCCGCGCAGCTTTGGTGTCGTTGCGCGACTTGAGTGTGCGCGAGTTTGCTTGCGTCGCCAAGGAAGGCGAAGAGGCGCCGCACCTCGTCGAGACGCGCCGCAAACGCGCCATGGAAGTGGTGCTGCACACGCGCACGCCCGAGCAGCTCAAGCGCTGCACCAAGTGCTTGTTGCCCGAAACCTATCCCTTTGTGGAGTACGACTCTGCCGGTGTGTGTCGCTATTGCAGGCACTGGAAGAAGATCGCGCCCAAGGGACGCCGCGCCCTCGAGGAGTTCGTCGAGCCGTATCGCTCCAAGAACGGCACGCCCGATGTGATCGTGGCCTTCAGCGGCGGCCGCGATTCGTCGTACGGCCTGCACTACATGAAGACCGAGTTGAAGATGAACCCCGTGGCGTTCACCTACGACTGGGGCATGGTGACGGATCTGGCGCGCCGCAACCAGGCGCGCATCTGCGGCAAGCTCGGTGTCGAGCACATCGTGCGCAGCGCGGACATCCAGAAGAAACGCCGCTACATCCGCAAGAACATCGAAGCTTGGCTGAAGCGACCCGAGCTTGGCATGGTCACGCTGTTCACAGCCGGTGACAAAGAGTTCTATGCCCATGCGCGCCAACTGCGCAACGAAACGGGCATCAAGCTCGTCGTCTTCTCGACGGGCAACATGATCGAGGACACGCCGTACAAGACGGGCCTGTGCGGCATCAAGGAAGGCGATCACGGCATGACCTTGACTGGTCTGCCGCTCGAGAACGAAGTCGCGTTGCTGTGGTACTTCGCGCGCAACTACTTGCAGAACCCGCGCTACATCAACGAGAGCTTGCTCGACACGCTGAACGCGTACTGGCAGACCTTCGTGGTGAAGGATGACTTCCTGTACTTGTTCCACTACTTGCCGTGGACGGAACAAGAGATCGTGGGCACCATTCGGCGCGAGTACGACTGGGAAGTCGCGACCGACACGAAGAGCACATGGCGCATCGGCGATGGCTCGGCCGCGTTCTACAACTATGTCTACACGACCGTGCTCGGTTGGTCGGAAGATGAAGTGATGCTGTCGAACATGGTGCGCGAAGGGCACATGGATCGCGCGCGTGCGATGGAGCTGGCGCGCGAGTACAGCAAGCCGCGCATGCCCTCTATTCGCGAGTACGCACAGCTGGTGGGCTTCAATGTGGAGGAGGCGCTGACCACCATCAACGGGCTACCGAAGGCGTACTAAGGACCGCCCATCTGGACGCCGTGCATCTTGGTGCAGGGCGTCCAAATTCGATCTATTTCGTATTTCCAAGATCCTGCGCGAGACCTAGAGTCGCGCTTGTCGCCTAAATCCCATCGGGGCGGCACCCCAGACGGCGCAGCTGCCCAGCCGCGGTCCGTGTGGTTCCCCTGTCCCCGATCATTGAAAGGTGCTGCCCATCATGCAGCTCCACCTCTGCGAACACGGCGACCTGCGCTTCGGCGCTCTCCTGCTCTTCTGCTCGGCCTTGGTTCCGAGCCTAGCCTCGGCCCAATACGCCGAACGTCCCTCGCTCGTAGGTTCGGGCGCCCCCGATGTGGATGCCTCGGGCCGTTCGATCAAGGACCGCCGCGTGCGTGCGGTGCACAGCGCTGACCCCAGCCTGCAGGGAGGCACCGCGTGGCTGTTCGAGCGCGACCCGTACTTGGCGTTCCAGCTCGGGCGCGACATCAACTTCCGCGAATTCACCGAGCGTCATGGTGTCTTTGACACCAAGGTCTCGAACCTGCTCGGCCCTATGCCGGACGGCACGACGCGCAAGATCACGGCCAACAACCAAGTCTCCTGCCTCGGTTGCCACAACTTGCCGGCGGGCAATCCTGGTGGCGGCACGAACTTCTCGAAAGACTCGGGCCTCGGTCGCAACGCACCGCACTACTACGGCGGCGGTGTGATGGAGATGCTGGCAGTGCAAGTCCGCGCCGACTTGCTGGCGTTGGCGGATGCGGATGGCAACGGCTGGATCAGCAGCAGCGAAGCGCAGAGTGCTCCTGCACAAGCACGCGTGCAAACCAGCACCAACGCGAACGGCGGACCGGTCGACTATGGTTCGTTCCGCTTGACCAACGGCGCCACCGGCAAGCCGCAACTGAACAACATCATCCGTGTCTGGTACCTCGATGCCCAAGGCCGCGTCGTCAACGGCGCCACACAGGTCGATGGAATCACGACGCACGGCTACAACTTTGAAGTTGTGCTCTGGGGCTGGGGCCAAGGTGTCGGACGTTCGGCGCTCAACCCCACCAATCGCGCCTTCTTGTGGGACCCCTTCAAGACGCACTCGGGACTGGAGTCCTGCGATGCGTCGACCACGCAAGACCCGGATGGCGACGGTGTGTCGGTGCCCACGCTCGCAGGTTGCATCCAGTTCCCCGCCACGCACAAGCCTGGCGATCGTGGACTCAACATGGATCCGCTGGGCTTCAGCCGCGACGACCCTGATGCGGATGGCGTCTGCAACGAGATCAGCGAAGGCGATCTCGATCTAGGCGAGTGGTACATGCTCAATGCGCCGCGCCCCGCCTTCGCCGGCCCGCCGCGCATGTGGAATGAAGGTTTGAATGTCATGGGCGAGATGGGGTGCTTGTCGTGCCACATCCCCAACTGGACCATCAAGGCCCGCGATGCACGCCAAGCAGGCGACCGTCGGTTCTTTGATCTCGACGTGACGTTCGATGCCCAAGGCAACCGTCTGGTGGGACGTGTGGTGCCGCTGCATGACCGCGTGGGCGATCGGTATGTGCGTCGCTTTGGCGCGTTTGAAGTGCAGGGCGTGTTCAGCGACCTCGCTCACCACAACATGGGTGAAGGCTTCAAGGAAACGGACTTCAGCGGCAACACGAACATGGTGTGGCGCACACCGCCGCTGTGGGGCGTGGGCAACGGCTATCCCTGGGGCCACGATGGCATGTCCCAGACGCTGGAGGACGTGATCCTGCGGCACGGTGGCGAGGCTGCGACCAGCCGCGCGGCCTTCGCGGGCGCCAACCGCAAGCGGCGTGACACCGTGCTCACGATGCTGGAGCGCATGGTGCTGTACGACATCGAGACGCTGCCGACCGATGTCAACGGAGATGGACAGATCGCGCAGAACTTCATGGTCGCAGGGATGAACACCTTGCAGGAGCGCTTCAACGCGGAATGGCTGTTCCGCAATCCGTTGCGCATCCAAGGACCGGTTGTCAATTCTGCTGGACAGACCATCGTGAGCTTTGCCGGCACCAACATCGACGAAGCCTACGGCCGCAACCTGCCCCTGCGGCTCGACAGCGACGGCGATTGCTGGCCGAATGTGTGGGATGCTGCGCCCTTCCAGCCAGGCATCAAGGACGGCGTGGTGAACTAAGCCACCCGGTCCACACAGCAGTCACGCGCTCAACGCAGGGACTGCTCCAACGCTGTAGCACGGTCTGTGCGTTCATCGCGATACTTCACGATGAGCGCACAGGCCACTTGTAGGCCGCGCGATTCCGCGAAGGCACGCGCCGCGGAGTCTTCGGGGCGCACAGGCCGCGTGCCGGGCACGACCACCGCGTTCTCGGGGATCTCCAGCGGCATCTCACGCGTACCGCGCAGCTCTTGGCCGCGCACGCAGTCGTACACGACCGTGCCCGAGCTCAAGACCACGCCCGAGGCAAGCACCGCACCGCGCCGCAACAAGACACCTTCGTACACACCGCAGTTGCCGCCGACGAAGCAGTCGTCTTCGATGACCACCGGACGAGCATTGGCAGGTTCGAGCACGCCACCCAACTGGGCCGCGGCCGAAATGTGGCAGCGCGCTCCTACTTGGGCGCAGGATCCGACCAAAGCGTGACTGTCGATCATCGTGCCTTCCCCCACCCACGCACCGATGTTGATGTAGGCTGGCGGCATCACGACCACACCGCGAGCGACATGGGCTCCACGGCGCACAGCGCTGCCGCCGGGCACAACGCGCACACCCTCGGCCGGTGTGAAGCGTCGCGGGGCCAGCGGCTCCTTGTCCAAGTACGCACCGCAGGGCGGAGACTCGAGGCCCATAGGCACCACCTGCGCGGCGCGGAAGACGGCCAAGATCTCCTCCTTGACCCACGAGTGCACCTGCCAGACGCCGGCGGCAGTGCGTTCAGCACAACGCACGTGGCCAGCTTCCAGCGCATCCAGCAAGGCCGCACCTGTCAAACGAACTTGACTACTCACGCCGTGACCTCGAGTCGCGCCAGCAACTGCGTCAAGGCGCGCTTGTACTGCTCTTTCGCACGCAAAAGGTCCGCGATGGCCACTTTCTCATGCACGGTGTGTGCGTCGAGGATGGAACCGGGCCCCATCAGCAAGGGCGTGCCCCAGCGCGACAAGT
>CAIKQM010000595.1 GCA_903829565.1 uncultured Planctomycetota bacterium | reverse complement strand
CGCCGTGTTGTTGTCGAGACGCCACTGCTCGCGCACGTCCTCGGGCAACGGGGTGTTATGCGAGTTGTACTTGTACTCGAAGCACTTGCCCCACTCGTGGAAGTCCTTCGGCGGGTTGTAGCCGAGCTTCACGGCGGCATCGAAGTCTTCGGTGCCGGGGATCGGGCGGAAGGGGTAGACCTCGCTGCCGGCGATGGGGTAGCGGTGCTTGACCATCGCGGCCTGGCGCAGCGTGGCGAGCATCGACTCCCGCGTTTCGCCGGGGTAGCCGATGATCCAGAAGGTGCCGGGCACGATGTTGCGCGTGGCGAGCTTGCCGATCGCGAGCGGGATGTTCTCGATTGAGATGTGCTTCTTGATGCGCTCCTGCATCTCCTTCGTGCCGGTTTCGGCGCCGAGCCAGAGCAGGTGGCACTTGGAGGCTTCGAGCAGATCGAGCGTCTCCTCCTTGTAGCGCATGATCGTCTCGATCTCGATCGTGCCGTTCCAGTGGATGGGCACCTTCAAGTCGACCAGACCCTCGCAGAACTCCTTCGTGCGCTTCTCGTGCACGCCAAAGTTCGCGTCTTGGAAGCGCAGCACGTCGAACTTGAAGCGCTGCTGCAGCTCGGCGATCTCCTCGGCGAGTTGGCGTCCTGCAATCGCCTTCCAACGGCGGCCGGTGACGAGCGGCGAGCAACAGAACGTGCACGGTTCAGGGCAACCGAAGCTCGAGAAGTAGCTGAAGCCGCGCGGCGGATTCTCCGGTGTCCAGTGGCCCGGCAAAGGGAACCGGTGGCGCACTTTCATGCGCGTAGGCTGGGTCTGGAGGTCGGCGTAGCGCTCGTACTCGAGCAAGTGCCACGGGACCGGCTCGAACTTGTCAAAGCCCACCACGGCGCGGTGATCGGTGTAGATCACTCGTCCATCACGCTTGACAGCTAGTCCGGGCACAGTAGCGAGGTCGACACCGGAGTCCAGCGCCTGCACGACTTCGCGGAATGTCAATTCGCCTTGACCGATGCCCACGGCATCAGCAATGCCTGCATCGAGGTACATCTGCGGGATGACACTCGGGAACCAACCGCCCCAAATGATCGGCAGGTTCGGGTACTTCTCGCGCACGGCCTTGGCCACGATGAAACCGTCGTAGACCTGGTAGCCGAGGATGCAGGAGCTCGCGAAGCACAACGCGCCATCGCAGGCCTCAAGGACCTTAGCGATGTAGTCCGGCTCGATCATCGCATCGATCATCACGACGTCGTAGCCATCGGCCACGGGACCGGATGCGATCTGCAGCAGTTCGAGCGGCAGTAAGTCGGCGCTGAACATCTCACCGCGCGTCGGGTCGGCGCGATGCGGGAGGAACAGCACGATCTTTTTCTTCTTGGCGATCACGGCATCACGCAGCTGGGGCGTTGGGCGTCACGCCCGAGGAGGTGTTCTTCTTGATCATGTCGCCCTGCGTCTTCTTGCCGGAGACGCGCACGTACATGTGGAAGAGCTTCTGTTCGATCGGGAACGCGTAGTTCTGGTTGCGCAAGCGCCAACCCGACACGGAACGCATCAGGCTGCGCACGGCACCCACGCCTTCCTTGGCGAGTTCGTCATAGAACGTGGAGGCCACGCCGTAGCGTTTCCACGCGCGCACGACATCCATCGGCAAACCGATGTCGTCGAAGGCGTACTTGTACTCGAGCACAGCGCCCCATTCTTCGAGCGTGCGCGGCGCCTGGTAACCCAATTTGACAGCAGCTTCGAAGTCCTCCGTGCCCGGGATCGGCCGGAACGGGAAGATGTCCGAGGGTGACTTGGGGAACTTGTACTTGATCTCGGCCGCTACGCGCAGCGTCGCGCGCATCGACTCCAGCGGCTCATTGGGATAGCCAATGATCCATGACACGCCCGTCTGGATGCCGCGCTGATTGAGCCGGCGCAGGGAACTCTCCAGATCGTTCTCGATGTCGATCTTCTTCTTGATGCGCTCTTGCTGCTCCTTCGAGCCAGCTTCGGCGCCCAAGGCCGCCATGTGGAAGCGCGACTCCTTCAAGAGATCGAGCGACGGATCCTTGTAGCGCGCGATCGTCTCGATCTCGTAGGTGCCGTTCCACCAGAACGGCGAACCGGCGTTGATGAGCGCAGTGCAGAACTCGTTGCTGCGCTTCTCATGCACTCCAAAGTTCGCGTCTTGGAAGCGCAGGATGTTGATCTTGAAGCGATCGTGCACCGCGAGGACGCGGTCGGCGAGCGTGGGGCCCGGGATCGCCTTCCAGCGTCGTCCGGTAACCAACGGCGAACAGCAGAAGGTGCACGGCTCAGGGCAGCCGTAGCTGGAGTAGTAGCTGAAACCGCGCAGCGGTGTCCCGGGCTTCATGTCCCAAGGATCCGCGTACTTGTGGCGCACCTTCCAACCACTCGAAGTGTCGTTCTGCAGCGCGACGTACTTGTCGAACTCCAAGAGGTGCCACGGCACATCCGGGATCTTGTCAAAGCCCACGACCGCGCGATGGTCGGTGTAGACCATGCGGCCGTCGCGCCAGACCGCGAGTCCCGGCACCTTGGCCAAGTCCTCGCCGGCATCGAGCGCGCGCACGACATCCGCGAATGTCAATTCTCCTTGACCGAGGCCCACCGCATCGGCGATGCCTTCCAAGAAGTAGCGCTCAGGGACGACGCTCGGGAACCAACCGCCCCAGATGATGGGCAGGTGGGGGAACTTCTCGCGGACCGCCTTGGCCACGCGCGCGCCATGCGCGACTTGGAAGCCCAAGATGCACGAACTCGCAAAGCACAGCGCGCCTTCGCAGGCTTCGAAGATCTTGGCCAGGTAGTCCGGCTCGACCATGGCGTCGATGAGGACGCACTCGTAACCCTCTTGGTCGGGGATCGCCGCGATCTGCAGCAGTTCCAGCGGCGTCAAATCCGCACTTACCCGCACACCCTGCGCAGGGTCTGCGCGGTGCGGCAGGAACAGCACGATGCGTTTGCGGCGTTGGATCATCCCGGGTGGCTTGCGCTAGGCGCCCGCGCGGTGCTTCTGCAACCTCACGCGAACGGGAGCTTGCATGAGTATCGTAGCAGGTGGCTGTTTTGCGCTAGGGGAGTCGAGCGGGGTCTTGGGTAGACACCTATCGGACGGAAGCGCTTGGCTCATGACCCTTTCGGGCGATTGGCTGCGACTGGGGGCCGAGGGAGGTGGCTGAGGAGAAGGATAGCCTGAGAGGGGGCGGCGCGGGACTTTGGATACTGGTCCCTTTGATTGTGCGCTCTTTACAAAGCCGAGAGGCCACCAAGGTCGGCCCGGAAACGACTTAGGTGCATCGATCGATTTTTGGCCACCGCCAGGGCGTGCCCTGCGAACGGTCTGTGGCTTAACTATTTGTCAGGTAAATGCTTATGTGCATCGTCTAGCTCGCCGCGCACACTCAAAGGGACCAGTATCGGTCAGCCCCCCGGTCTCAGCGGCAAGCCCCCAGGACCAATCGGCCCCGGCCCATCCTCTTTCTTGGGATTCCCCCGATACCTCGACATCACAAACTGCCTCCAAGCCTCATCAAACTGGTTGTAGTTCATCCCCAAGCACTCCCCGAACTGCTTGCGGTGCCAGTCTGGCAGGTTCGCCCCGGTAGGCAGGCCCTGCTCGTTGAAGTTGGATTTGAGGCCCTGCACGAATTTGGCAAGTGCCTCGGGTTTCTCGGTGGCGAGGTAGTCGACCATCGACCACACCACAAAGTGAGCGTTGATCTTGAGCTCGCCGTAGTTCTTCAAGCTGACCAGCTCGGCCATGCGCGGAGCTTGGTTCGAGGCCACCAGCTTGTAGACCTCGGCCTTCCAGTTCGTCTTCGAGGTCGTCTCGAAGGTCGAGCCTTCGTCGGCGTCGAAGCTGTTGTTCATCGGGTCGATCTCGCGCTCCATGTAGTGCGCGAGCCCCGAGTGGATCCAAATCGGCGTGTCGTAGTTGTACGACTTCAACCCGTCGAACAGGTTGTGAGCCATCTGCGCGCCGAGGTGCGCGTGGAGCGCCGAATCCTCACGCAGCTTGGCTTGGCGAATGTGGACGATGGCCGCGATCGCGCCGCGGTCGGTGTAGTGCCAACGCTGCGTGCGCGTCACTTGCAAACCCGCGTGCTCGATCAAGAAGTCCTTCTGCGCCACCTCGTTCGGCAGGACAAGGATCTCGTACTTCTCTTTCATGCCGAGGTACGGGCCCTCGCCCATGTACCCGCCGGCGGTGTTGCCCATACCCGCCGCGAAGCGCATGCCCGTCACGCCCGTCAGCTCACCAAAGCGCTTGTACAGATCCTCCAAGCGCTGCGCGTACAGGTGCGCGCGCATCCACACATCCAAGTTCAAATTCTCCGGCGCCACCGTCGGCAGCACTTCCTTCAAGCGCGTCAGCTCGGCGATCAGCTTCTTCTTCTCCTCCAGCTTGGGCTTGGGCAACGGGCCGATCCCGAAGCCGAGGCGGTAGTGCTCGCTCTCCAACCACACGATGTCGAGGCTCGACAGCAGCGCCTCGACCTTCTCCGTGTCCGAGCCCTTCTTGCCGAAGGCAAAGCCGCCATGCGACACGAGCCCGGCGCCCGCCAGCAAGGCCGGATCGTTCTTGCACCAACTGCACTCCGCAGGGTCCATGCGCTTCTTCTTCTGGGCCTGAACAGGCGCCAGCAGCACACACACCGCCACGATCGCACCGAGGAAGACACGCATCAGATACGACCCGCCCACTTCTTGGCCGTCTCAATCGCTTCGAAGGCCGAGATGTCCTCCAGCGGCCCATCTCCATCCACCATGCCGCGCAGCGCATTGATCGTGGCGACGCGGATGGAGTTGTCCTCGTTGGACAACAGCACCTTGATCCGGCCAGCATCCTCCTTGATGCCGCAACCGGCCAGCATGCGCAGCGCTGCGACCGTGGCTTTGCGGTCGTCGCCCTTGATGCGTGCCAAGGCCCACTCGCTCGCCTCTTTGCAGCGCACTCCATTCAAAGCGGCGCGCAACTCGCGTTGCTTCTTGTCCCACTTGGCGGAGGTCGCTTCCCAGAGCGCTTCCATGCCGGCCAAGGAGCCCGCCGACGCACAGCACAAGGCCGCCGCATAGCGCTCGTCTGCATTGGCCTTCGCGCCCAACTTGGCCACTTTGGCCCAGGCCTTGTCCGCGGCAGCTTTGACCTCCGCATCGGGGAAGGCCGCCACGCGCCACAACGCGAAGGTGCGCACGAGTTCGTTCTTGTCCTCAAAGCGCGCCGCCAACAGGCGCGTCATCGAGGCATCCGTTTGCGCGATGAGCACATCCTGCAAGCGGTCGCGCGCGTCTTCGGCGCGTTCCTTGCCATAGCGATCCAACAGCAACGGGACAGCGGCAGCGCCCGCCGCCGTGACGCTCTCGCGACCCGAACGCTCCATCTCTTCGGTGCCGGCCTTGCAGACCTTCTCGATCGCGGTCAGCAACGCGTCCTTGTCGGCCGGCTTGGGCCATGCAGCGAGCTTCTCCGGCTGCGCCTCTTGGGCGTACGCGCCGCATACAACGAACAGGCACACACACAGCAACATCTGCAGCGATCTCATGAGGCGAGCCGTTTCGTTAGGCCGTTTCGTTAGGGAACGTTGAGCTTCTTTTGCCAGACCAGTGGCACCAGATCGAGCCAAGCCGCATCCGCACTGCGCAGCGTGGCACGACTCAAGCGCTCGTCAATGGTAGTTAGTCCGCGCGTCGGGTCTAGCCACGCGCGATGATACACAGTCAGCTTCATGCGCACGTCGCGCGCGCTGACAGCAGGGGTTACCGAGTGCAGTCGCGCAAAGGCCCAAGTGCCCGGCTGCTCCAACACGGGGGACACTTGGCCGGGCTGTGCTTCCAAGGCCCAGCGCCACACGATCGGTGTGAGTGCTTGCCAAGTGCCTTCCACTTCACTGGTCTCGATGTCGCGCGGGGCCTCGCCCGCCAACAGAGCGGCATGGGCTGCGTCGATCACTTGCCGTGCGGCAAGGCGCGCCTCTGGCGCAGCCAAGCGTCCGCCACACAGCGGGAAGAGCGTGTTTGTCAAGGCAAGTTGACGCAGGTGCGTGGCACTGGCCGCGGGGTCGAGCTGAGCCCAGATGTCCGCAGCTGCATCGATCTCCTCGGCCGTCAGTCCGACATCATCGACGGCCAGCACCGTGCCCGCTGGCAAAGCTTGCGGCGGCACATCGCGGGTGCCACAGCTCATCAAGCTATGCGCCAAGACCAGCGCCAACAGCCCAACGCCGCTATTCCTCGTCGAGTTCGCCTTCACCGCTGGTGTCCTCGCCCGGCGGCGGTACAGCCACATCGAAGGTCGCCAAGAACCGCATGGTCTGCTCGGTGACGAAGCGATAGGTCTCCAGCACATTGGCCTCGACCGCATCGATCATGCCGTCGTAGGCGATGGAGCCAAAGGTCGCCACATCCTCCAAGTACAACGAGCGCGGATCCGAGGCACACGACTCGATGCGCAGCGCGTGCGTGGCGCTGCTGTCCTCGGTCGGCGGGAACACGAGGCGCATGCCGAACAAGGCGGCTCCGCGACCAAAGCCCGTCTCGATCTCGTCATCAAAACCGTAGACGGCGTGCTTGAGGAACTCGCGCGAATCGTCGTAGGCCTGCGGATTGACCAGGGTGCGGACGGTCACGATCTGCTGGGTGTACTCGCCGATGTCGCGCAAGGCAGCCACCTGACGCGCGACCAAGCGGACCCGCGCCGCAAAGTCGTCATGCGTGATGCTGGACAACTCTTCGCAGAACCGCAGTCGATCCGGCAAGCACGCGGCGAAGCTCGTCCCGCCGGTCTCGGGCTGGTTGGCAAAGATGGCGCCCTGAGCCGTGACTTGCAGGTGCTCATACGGCAGGGCGCGACCCTGACGCAGCGACTGGTGGATCTTGACGACCGCCTCGGGATCGTGCGGCAGGGCGGCGTGGTGCAGTTCCGTAACCAGGGCAACGGTGCGCGGCGCGTAGAGCATCAAGCGGGCCATAGCGGGTACCTCCTCGGGTTACGCACCCTGTAGCCTCGTTCGCCCTCGGGATCGAGGGGGCGGGCAGCACAAAGCGCT
>CAIKQM010000594.1 GCA_903829565.1 uncultured Planctomycetota bacterium | reverse complement strand
GGGCCGTGCACCCACAGCGAACAGCAAGGCCCGCAACCAGTCGGGCGAACGCTGCGGTGCTACGCCATCAATGGGCACCGCGATGTAGCGCGTGCACCCTTGGCTGCGAATGTCGACCTGTGTGGCCGCGCCCGCACCAATCGCTGGAAAAGTCAGATCCAACGGCTTGAGGCTGCGCTGGCGCATGGCCGCCAACTCGCGCGCCAGTCCGCGATGGCCCCACAAGTCCGGACGGTGCGTCAGAGACTTGTTGTCAATCTCGATGATCCAGTCCTCGAGGCCAAGTTCTTTTGACACGGGCGAGCCCGGCTTGGTCGACAGGGGCAACTCCCAGATGCCGTTGTGCTCTTCGCCCAACCCCAGCTCGCGCTCCGAGCAGATCATGCCGCACGACTCGACGCCGCGGATCTTGCTCTTCTTGATGTGCACATCGCCCGGCAGCTTGGTCCCCGGCAAAGCCACAGCGACATGCAAACCAGCGCGCACATTGGGCGCGCCGCACACGATCTGCTGCGGCTCTGCCAGCCCCACATCCACCTTGCAAACCGACAGCTTGTCGGCATCGGGATGCTTCTCGCGCTCGAGTACATGCCCCACAACAACGGCATCCAAGTGCGGCAAGAAGCGCTCTACCCCTTCGACCTCAGCCGTCGAAAGCGTGAAGTCTTGGGCCACATCGTGAGCCGACAAGCCTGTCAAATCCACATGACGCGCAAGCCATTGATAGCTGATCTTCATCGCTTAGTCCTCAACCGATGCGGTGGAATTGACGCAGGAAGCGCGTATCGCCCGACAGGAGATGGCGCACATCGTCGATGCCGTAGCGCAGCATCACGAGCCGGGAGAGCCCCAAGCCAAAGGCGAAACCTGAATAGCGGGTCGGATCAATGCCGCCTGCTTTCAGCACATTTTCATGCACCATGCCGCAGGGCAACAACTCGATCCATGTCGATTGCTTGCAGACACTGCAGCCCGACTTGCAGAACGGGCAGCGTGCATCGAGCTCGAAACCCGGCTCTACAAAGGGGAAGTACCCGGGCCGCAGACGCACCTCGATGTCCTTGCCGAAGACGCCGCGCAAGAGCGTCTTCATGGTGTGAATCAGATGGCCGACGGAGACGTCCTCATCAATGACGAGTCCTTCCATTTGGTGGAAGGTGTGCTCATGCGAAGCATCCGTGGTCTCTTGGCGGAAGACCTTGCCGGGAGCGATGGCGCGGATCGGCGGTCGACGTGTCTCCATGGCGCGTACTTGCACCGGCGACGTATGCGTGCGCAGCACCAACTGACCTGCAGGATCGCAACGGAAGGTGTCTTGCATGTCGCGCGCGGGGTGATCGCGCGGAATGTTCAACGCTTCGAAGTTGTACCAGTCCAACTCGATCTCGGGCCCGTCGAGCACTTCGAAGCCCATCGAAGTGAAGAGGTCCTCCAACTCACGCACCACTTGCGTCACGGGATGCAAGGTGCCGCGCTCCGCACGCGGCGCGCGCAGCGTGGGATCAAAGCCCTCTACATGGCGCGAGGCGAGGAGCGCACCCGCTTCCAGGGCGGCCTTCTTGGCATCGAGCGCGGCCTGCAGCTCGGTCTTGATGCGATTGGCCGCCTGGCCCGCGGCTTTGCGCTCGGGGCCCGGCAAGGTAGGGATGGATGCCAACAATGTGGCGACCACGCCTCCTTGTTCGAGCGCTTCGCGCGCAACGGCGCGCAGATCCTCCACCGTGGCCGCCGCGGCGACGCGCGCCAACAACGACTGCAGGGTCACCTCGTGATCAACGGGCTGCTGACTCATGACCGCAGACTGTAACGGAGCCAACGCGGCGTTGGAAAAGGTTCGAGGCCACTCTGGAGCTAGTCCAGAGCGGCCTCGCATGGAACCTATCCGGTCGGATGCCTTAGGTGCGGGCCGTGCGGGCCTCGGCCACCAACGCATCGAAGCCAGCCGGATCCTTGATCGCGATCTCGGACAGCTGCTTGCGATCGAGCTCGATACCGGCCTTCTTCAAGCCGTCGACGAGCGTCGAGTAGTTCATGCCACGGACGCGAGCAGCCGCGTTGAGGCGGATGATCCACAAGCGACGGAACATGCGCTTCTTCGTGCGGCGGTCACGCGAGCTGAAGGCCCACGCGCGCAGCAGGGTTTCCCGCACCGTGCGCCACAGGGTCGAACGACCACCGCGGAAGCCCTTGGCGGCCTTGAAGTAACGATTCTTCTTCTGGCGGCGCGGAGCGCCAATCTTGATGCGAACCATGGTAGATCAGGGCTCCATCATGCGGCCGATGAGGACCGACCAGGTTTTATTGAGAACCATACGACGACGGAGCTTGCGGCCCATCTCGCCGTTGTAGGTCGCGTGCATGTGGCCGCGACCCGGCTTCGAGCACACGGCCTTGCCGTTCTTGCTCATGCGGAAGCGCTTCTTGACCGCTCCCTTGGATTTCATCTTGGGCATTGCTCGTCCTCGATTCCTTTTTGGGTGGGTTTCGACGCCCCGCTCCCAGGCATGCCCTGCCGGTTGCGGGGGCCCGATCGCTTGATCGGGCTTGGAGGGCGGAAAGTGTAGCGTGGGGTGGGGAAAGAGCCAAGAGGTGATACTGGCCCCGACGAATGTGCACGACTTCGCACCACATTCTGAGATGGGTGGGACGCGGCACGCCAGCCTCCGGGCCTAGCCTGTGCTGGAGGGCTTCCCAGCCGCCCGCTGGGACACCTAGAGGGCGCCTTGCGCTCGTTTGAGCCCTCGGCAGGCAACGGTCGGCCAAGCAGACCAGCCCCCGGCCCAAGGCCCGGCGCCAAGCCAGCCCTGGGGAATTCATCATTCTTCGCACCGTGACCGGCCCCTAGAGGCTTCGGGGGCGGATAGACGCCACCGTTCGTGCACACTCATCGGGGCCAGTATCACTTCAGAAACTCCTCGCCGTCGCCAACCCACTCACCACCCCTCCCAACCTCACCGCCTCAAACACCTGCCCTTCCGTCACCCCCGCCGCCACCAACACCGCCTCATGCGCCCTCACACAATGCTCACACCCATTGACCGCCGACACCGCCAGCGACATCAGCTCAAAGGTCACCTTGTCGGTCTTCGGCGCGGCGAGTCGCTGCATGCGCAGGCGCACGGGTAGTTGGGTGTACCCCTCCTTGCCAATGTGATGCCGGAACCGGTACACGACATTGTTCATGGCCATCAGGGCGGCGGCCGCTTGGGCGTCGTCGATGAGAGCGGGGTCACAGTCGGTGCCAGCAGCTTGGCTGAGAGCCTCGGCGAAAGGGCTGTCGCCGAGGGAGTAGGCGCAGGCCAGGGCAACGCCGTAGCGGCGGCGGGCGTCCAACTCGCCGCCGCCCAGCAGGTTGTCGAGGTTGATGCGCAGGTCGCGCGCCGCGTCACCTGTGGCGGCCAAGAGTGTGTGGAGTGCTTCCATGGTCAGACCTTGAGGGTCGCTTCACCCGGCTTCCAGTTGCAGGGGCAGAGTTCGTCGCTTTGCAGCGCGTCCAACGTGCGCAAGGTCTCTTCCACATTGCGGCCCACAGAGAGATCGTTCACGCACACCCAGCGAATGACGCCTTGCGGGTCCACGAGGAAGGTCGCGCGTAACGGGACGCCCTCCTCCTTGTGCAGCACGCCCAGCGCAGTCGAGAGCTCACGCTTGGTGTCGGCCAGCATCGGATACGGCAGATCCTTGAGATCCGGGTGATGCGTGCGCCACGCGTGGTGCACAAACTCTTGGTCGGTGCTGATGCCCAAGATCTGGGCGTCGCGCTCTTGGAAGCGCGCGTTGGCCTTCCCAAAGGCAGCGATCTCTGTCGGACAAACAAAGGTGAAGTCCTTGGGCCAGAAGAACAGCACGAGCCACTTGCCGGCGTAGCTGCTCTCGGTGATGGGCGTGAACTCCTTGCCCTTCTCCAAGGAAACGCAGGCGGTCAAACGGAAGCTCGGCAGGCGGTCGCCAACGGTCAACATGTGTAGATTCCTAGTCTCGGTTGTGTAGTCACTGGCAGGCGTGTTGCAGCCCGTGCGCCACGCGCAGGTGCGCGACGCTGGTCAGATCATCGCCGCCCATAAGCCCGCCTCCCAATCGGAAGGCACGATCCCCTACATAGGCAATGCCTATGCTGCTAGAATACGCCGATAGGAGACACCTATGGCCAAAATCGACCTATCCGCCGTCAGCCTGACGGAGCTGCGTTACTTGGTGGCGCTCTCAGAAGAGCACTCGTTCTCCAAAGCAGCTGTGTCCTGCGGGGTGTCGCCGCCGACGCTCTCCGAGGCCATCAAGAAGCTGGAAGCCACGCTCAAAGTGCCGCTGGACGAACGTGGCGCCAAGCAGATCGAACCGACGGCTGTAGGGGCCGAAGTCGCTGCACGCGCGCGCGCCATCCTCGATGGCCTGGCCTCCATCGGCGAAATCGCGGAGCGCGGGGCCGAGCCCTTGTCCGGCACGCTTTCCTTGGGCGTGATCCCCTCCCTGTCCCCGTACCTCTTGCCTTGGCTGCTGCCGGCG
>CAIKQM010000593.1 GCA_903829565.1 uncultured Planctomycetota bacterium | reverse complement strand
TGTCTTCCGCAAGGATGCCGACGGCCGCTTCTGGTTCGAGGGTCGTGATGACGACCTGTTGAAGGTCTCCGGCATCTGGGTCTCGCCCTTGGAGATCGAGAACGCGCTTCTCGCCCACGAAGCGATTGCCGAAGTGTGCGTGGTTGGGCGTGAAGACGAAGAGAAGCTCGTCAAGCCCTGCGCCTTTGTGGTGCTGCGCCCGGGCTTTGAGGCGGGCGAGGCTTTGGCCGCGCAGCTCAAGGACCATGTCAAGGCGCGGCTGGCTCCGTACAAGTACCCGCGCTGGTTTGAATGGCGCACGGCGCTGCCCAAGAACGATCGTGGCAAGGTTGCACGCAAGGAGCTGAAAGCATGAATGTCAATCGTCCGGTTCTCTTGACAGGCGTCGGCGCTCTCCTGTGTGGCGCTTGTGCTGCTCCAACCGCTCAGCCCACGCTAGAGCTAGACCCTCGCGCGGTTGCGGCCTTTGATGGGCACACCGGCGAGCGCTTGGAGTGGAGCGTCATCGTCGCGCGTGCCAGCAACGCGGAAGCCGTGCTGATCGGCGAGAACCACGGTCATCCGTTGGGTTTGGCGAGTGCTGCCGCGCTCTTCGAGGACTTGGTGGCCGCGCAGCCTCGCGCCACCTTGGCCATGGAGTTCTTCGAGCGCGACGAGCAGTCGCGCCTGGATGACTGGCTGACTGGTCTTTCCGATGACGCCACCTTTGAGGCGCGCACACAGCGCTCCGCTGGCAACTATCCGCCGGGTCACCGCGCGATGCTGCAAACCGCGAAGGCCGCGGATCGCGCCGTGTACGCAGCCAACGCACCGCGCCCGTATGTGCGTTTGGCGCGCAGCCAAGGCTACGAAGCACTCGCGCAGTTGACGCCCGAGCAACAGCGACTGTTCTTGCTGCCGCCGCGCATGGTCGATGGTCGGTACCGCGAGTCCTTCGACGCTTTCATGGCTGGTGGCGCTGATCCCAAGTCTGACAAGGTCAAGCCGCGCCTCGACTCTGTCTTCCGCTCGCAATCGCTGTGGGATTGGACCATGGCCGATTGTGTGGTTGACGCGGTGCGTGGCGCGCAAACACCGCTGGTGTTGGTGGTGGGGCGCTTCCATGTGGATCATGAAGGCGGCACCGTCCAAGCGATCGAGCACCTGCGCCCGGGCACGCGCACCTTTGTGGTCAGCTACGTCAATCAAGCGTCCGACAAGTTGCAGGACGACGACAAACAGCGCGGCGATGTGGTGCTGTACTGCGGCCCGCAGGCAGAATGACGCTCATGGATCCGCGCC
This sequence comes from uncultured Planctomycetota bacterium, assembly GCA_903829565.1. Classification (GTDB taxonomy): domain Bacteria; phylum Planctomycetota; class UBA1135; order UBA1135; genus SXXH01. The sequence continues at coordinate 414 of CAIKQM010000593.1, read as the reverse complement.
ATCCGCATGACTTGGCCAAGCTGACATGGCCCGAGGCTCAAGCCCTCTTTGATCGTCAAGCGGTGGCGATCTTGCCGGTCGGCAGCACCGAGCCGCATGGTCCGCACCTGCCGCTGGACACCGATGTGACCATCGCGCATGCGCAAGCGCGCCGCACCGCAGAGAAGCTGCATGCCGCGGGCGTCCCGTGCTTTGTGCTGCCGCCGCTGGCCTATGGCCTCGTCGAGTACACCGCTGGCTTTGCAGGACGTGTGTCGTTGAACCCAGGCACGCTGTGGGTTCTGGTGGACGACATCCTCAAGTCGCTCGCGATCCAAGGGCTCGAACGTGCGATCGTGGTCAACGCGCACTTGGAGCCTGCACATGTGCAGATCCTGCGCGGTGTGATGCTGGATCACCACGCGCCCGGCGAGA
>CAIKQM010000592.1 GCA_903829565.1 uncultured Planctomycetota bacterium | reverse complement strand
TTGCTGTGCTGGTGGCGTGGGGTGCTGGTGTGTTGACCACGCTGCGTGTTCCGTGGGGACGCTGGTTGGCTGTGACTGCTTCGATCGCGTGCTTGGCTCACTACGCATACGCCACACGCAGCTATCTAGCTGAATGGGCTGACCCGCGCTCTGTTTGGTACGCCGCGTCGCAGCGTTCGCGTGAGCCCGAAGCGCACAGCAACCTCGCGATTCACTACCAAGATCTTTCCGATCAGCTAGCACTGCGTGCGCCGTCGGCCATCGCTCCAGCGTTGAGCTTGGTCCCGTATGTGCGCAGCGATGCGACCAGCCAAACGGCGCTACGCCAGGCTCTAGAGGCCAAGCAATACGACCAAGCCGAGGTGCAAACCTACATTCGCGAGCTACGCGCGTTGGCACTCGGGCCGCTCGATACAGCGCTTGCCAATCTGGGCACACGCATCGATCCAAACTTGTACTTCCGCAAGGCCAAGCTGCTCTTCGACCAGAGCGCGTACAGCGATGCCAAGATCTGGTTTCAAAAGGCGCTCGCGGAGTCCGAGCGCGTGACCTATTCCGAACGCAAGCAAGAGATGTTGGTGCGCACGCATCATGCCTTGGCGGTGTTGGCGTGGCGTGAGGCCGATTGGGACGCGACCGTGCGTGCGTTTGAGACGGTCGTGCAGCTCCAACAAGCCGCACAACGCACTTGGGTAGACGACGCAGCGGGCTGGCTCGTGAAAGCCAGAGCCCGCCGTGCCGAAGCCAGCAAACGCTGAGTCGCTTAGAACAGCGTGTAGATGAAGGGCGCTGCGCCCGTCGAGCCGAGCACGACCAACAGAGCGAACAGCAGCAACAAGAAGATCAGTGGGGCCATCCACCACTTCTTCGTGCGCTTGAGGAAGTGCAAGTACTCGGCGAAGAATGACTCGCGCTCGCCTTTACCAGCACGCGCAAAGGACTCCGCGTCCATCTTCTTGTTGGGATCACTCATGGTCAGGTTTGGCGGTAGTAGCTGCTGGGGTCAGACTCGGTGCTACGCGAGCGCCATTGCGAGGCACCAGCGCGCGTGTACAAGTGGTAGGGATCGCGGCCGAAGAGGCGGAACACGCGCCCCACCAGTCCCAACACGACCATGTGGAAGACGAGCATCAGCGTGGTGCTGACCAGCCAACCAATGGGTGTGGCGATAGCCATGATCAAGGCATAGAGCGGACGCAACGCCATCGGTTGCGCGAGGCCCACGCCCAAGAGCACGAGGCCCAGGCCGGCGCCCGCATAGATCCAAAGGTGCTCGTTCCAAGCGGCGCTGCTGGAGATGGGCGAACCCACTCCCAGTCGCGTCAACAGATAGCCAATCAGCGTAAAGCCAACTGGACAGAACCAAGCAAACTGGCGCAGCTGCTTGGCGCTGGGCGCCCAACTGAGCGTGATCATGCGCGGCCTCCAGTCTCGTTCGCGAGGGGCTTGCGGCCGATCATGATGAAGAAGCCGCCTTCCTGGTTGCCGGTCTTGATCATCTGCAGTTGCACGAGCGCGCGCTCGAACTTGGTGCCGCGTTGCGCCGGTGTGAAGAGCTGCTCACCTTCGGTGTAGGTCTCCCACGGCGTGGTCTTGGGCACCGCGTTCACGAACTGGATGCCGGCGCGGTCAAACCAAGCGAGGATCTCACCCATCGACTGTTTGGTTTCGTTGGGGTGCAAGTACTGGTCGTGGAACCACGCATCTTCCTTTTCAGGACTCATGCGCACCTTGCGGATGTAGGGGTCCACCCAACGCATGCGACCGCCTGTCAGGCGGAAGAACTGCCGGCGCGTGTCGACGCCCAGGCGGCCATAGGTGTTGTACGAACCGATGATGATGTGTCCACCCGGTTTGACAAGGCGCGCAATCGAGCGGAAGCCGCCTTCGGGATCGCTGGTGGTCAACAACACGCCGTTGCACAGCACCACATCAAAGCTCTCGGGTGCAAAGCAGGGCTTGAATAGGTTCATCTGCACCAAGCGCACGTGATTCAAACGCTGGCGCGAGCGGAAGCCTTCCGCAAGGCGCAGCGAGTTCAAGCACAGGTCCGCACCGAACTGCGTGCGCGTGGCG
>CAIKQM010000591.1 GCA_903829565.1 uncultured Planctomycetota bacterium | reverse complement strand
CCAGCTCAGTGGAACGAGCGCAAATGCGACGTGCGCTGCGCATCCACAAAGGCCTCAAACACGGCATCGGGGCCAACCTCGCGATCGAGGCGCTCCGACAGTTTGAGGCGCAGCAACTCGGGGCCCAAGTTAGGCCCGCGGCCACCATTGACCGAACCGGTATAGACGCGCACTTGGTCCACAAAGCCGTGCGAAATGTAGTGCGAGGTCAGCACCGGCCCCGCCTCCAGCAGCACGCGACGCGCGCCGAGGTCCTCCCACAAGTAGCGCTGCACATCGCGCAAGTCGACACCATCGTCGGTAGCCACATGCAGCTCATGAATCTCTGCACCGGCATCCAGCAAAGCATGGTGACGCGACGCATCGGCCCCACCCACGCACAGCAACACAGTGCGCCCGCCGCCTTCGCTGTGCGTGCGCACCTGAGTCAGAATGCGCGCCGTAGGCGGTGTGCGCAAACGACTGTCGAGCACCACGCGCACCGGCGGACGTGACACATCACCAGGAGGACGCACGGTCATGCGCGGATCGTCGGCCACGACGGTGCCCACACCGGTGACAATGGCATCCACGCGACTGCGCAGCACCGCCACTTCCTCCAGCGAAGCATGCGAGGAGATCCAGCGCCCTTCGCCCACATCCGCCGGCGGGATGAGCTGGCCGGTGCGGGTTTGAGCCCACTTGGCAATGGTCCAAGGACGCGGACGACGCAAGCGCTCGTTGTCGGTCCAGTGCAGGAAGTGCGGCGCGACTTCGTCGAGCGGCGCAGTGCCGTCGACGAGCTCGACCTCCAAGCCGCGCTCGCGCAGCAGCTCGATGCCGCGGCCGCGATGGCGCGGATCCGGATCCAAGGCCCCGACGTACACGCGACTGATGCCGCTAGCGGCAATCGCATCCACACAGGGCGGGGTCTTGCCATGCGAGGAGCACGGCTCCAACGTGACCACCAGCGTGTCCGCGGCCGCCGCGCGGGCTCCTGCGGCGCGCAGGGCTTCGATCTCGGCGTGCGGCCCGCCGAACCAACGGTGCACCCCACGGCCGATCACCTCTCCGCCAGCGAGCAAGGCGGCCCCCACGCACGGGTTCGGCGCGACCTCAAAGCGCTGCAAGCGGGCTTCTTTGCCTAGCTCGATCAGCAAGGCGGCTACCTGCAACGGGTCCAGCAAGGCGGGTGCGTGCTTCATCGTGTGGCTTGGGCTTCCGGCTAAGAGCACTGTAGGTTACGCCAGCCGCATTGCGAGTGGATGCTTGGCTAGAGTGCGCAGACTTTCTTTTCTCAACGATCTGGGCATACTCTTTGCGCCAAACCAAGGCCCACACCACCATGACCAAGACCCCCATTCGCGTCGCCGTCACCGGCGCAGCCGGTCAAATCGGCTACGCCCTTCTCCCGCGGATCGCCTCCGGAGCTCTCTTCGGCCCGGACCAACCCGTGATCCTGCACCTGATTGAGATTCCGCACGAGAAGGCGCTCGCGGCCTTGCGTGGCGTGGCGATGGAACTGGACGACTGCGCCTTCCCGCTGCTGCAAGGCATCGTGCAGACGAGCGATCTCGCCGTGGGCTTCAAGGATGTGAACTGGGCCCTGCTGGTCGGCGCCAAGCCGCGCGGCCCGGGCATGGAGCGCAATGACCTGCTGAAGGACAACGGCGCCATCTTCGTGGGACAAGGCCAAGCCATCGCAGCTCACGCCGCCAAGGATGTGCGCGTGGCGGTTGTCGGCAACCCGTGCAACACGAACGCGTGGATCTGCCAGCAGGCAGCGCGCGGCGTGCCGGCGGATCGCTTCACCGCGATGACGCGCCTCGACCAGAACCGCGCGCAAGCGCAGCTGGCCATCAAGAGCGGCACCAGCATCAACGATGTCAAGGGCACCTTGATCTGGGGCAACCACAGCGCCACGCAAGTGCCGGACTTCTACCACGCGACCATCAAGGGCAAGCCGGTCACCGAGGTGATCACCGACCATGAGTGGTTGAAGACCACCTTCATCAGCACCGTGCAAAAGCGCGGCGCCGCCATCATCGAAGCACGCGGTGTGTCGAGCGCGGCCTCGGCGGCCAACGCGCTGATCGACCATGTGCGCGACCTGTACTTCCCGACTCCGGCCGGCGAGTGGCGCTCGATCTGCGTCACCTCGGACGGCAGCTACGGCGTGCCGGCCGGCATCATCTCGAGCTTCCCGATCCGCGCCGATGGCAAGGGTGGCTGGAGCATCGTCCAAGGGCTGGAGCTGAACGACTTCCTCAAGGAGAAGATCGCCGCCACGGTCAAGGAGCTCGAAGGCGAGCGCGAGATCGTCAAAGCGCTCGTTTCCTGAACCTGTCGCTGGTCTCACACCGCAGCGTCCGTGCAGTCCCCGCGACCGCACGGACGCTGGTCGTTTGAGCGGGCAAATAGAGCCCAAACTAGGCACTCGTTTCCGGTGCGCGCAGTTCCTAGTCTCGGCGGTACATGAAGCTCTCTGCCGCTCTGCTGTCTGT
>CAIKQM010000590.1 GCA_903829565.1 uncultured Planctomycetota bacterium | reverse complement strand
CCTTGGAGCAGTTGTACGGCACGGCGGCGCTGCCTGGTGGTGCTGTCGGCGTGGCGGGGCAGTCCGAGTTGAGTGCGGAGCGCGCGCGTCAGTTGCGTGTGTCAAACGAGGCTCGCTATGCACGCGCCTTGGCGGCTTTGGAGTCTGGTGCTTGGGACTCGGTCAAGCCGCGCGAGGCCAGTCTCGCCGCTGCGTGGATGGCGTTGCGCGAGCGTCACACGCGCGGCGAGTTGAGTGATGCCGAGTTGCGCGCCCAGGGCCGCGAGTTGTACTTGGGTTGGTACCCGACACTGGCTGACTCGGCTCATCTGTATCGCATGGAGTGCCAGCACTGCCACGGCACGGAAGGAGGTGGCGATGGTTCCACCGCGCACTTCCTCAAGCCGCGGCCGCGTGACTTTCGCTTGGGCGTCTACAAGTGGACGGCACTTGCAGCGCCTGCGCGCCCGCGGCGCGAGGACTTGCGTCGCACGTTGCACGATGGCGTGAATGGCACATCGATGCCGAGCTTTGCGCGCTTGTCGGAAGCACAAGTCGAGGGCTTGGTGGACTATGTGCGGCTGTTGTCGTTGCGCGGCGAAGTCGAGCTGCGCATGGCCGCCACTTTCGAAAGCGACGGTGAGTGGGAAGAGGATGCAGCTCAGGCCGAGCACGAGGCCGTATGGTCGCGCTGGCAACAGGCCGAGGGCAAAGTGCTCGCCTACGAAGGAGCTGTGCCTCCTAGCACGCCGGAGTCCATTGCGCGTGGCGCACAGCTGTACAACGACGCTACGAAGGGCAATTGCTCTTCGTGTCATGGTGTCGATGGCCGTGGTGATGGTCCCGCTGCGTGGAAGATCGATGCGCGCGGTGAGCGCGTCCCGGCGTATCTCGATGCGTGGGGCGATCCCATCTTGCCGCGCAACTTGCGCTTGGGGATCTGGCGTGGCGGTGATCGGCCCATCGACTTGTGGCGCCGCATCGCCAATGGGATTCCCGGCGGGCCGATGCCTGCCCTGCGCGACACCAAAGACAAAGACGGCGTGCGCGTCGTGACCGATGAGGAGATCTGGTCGCTGGTGCACTATGTGCGTTCGCTCTCGCAGGAGGGCGACTCATGACGCGCATCTGGGCCGCTGGCTTGTTCGTGGCGCTGTTGGTCGCGGTGGTGTGGTCCTTTGTCGCCACCTACAACACGGAGTTGTGGCTGCCGCAACAGGCCTCCAGCTTTGCAGGTGAAGTCGACGCGCTCTTCAGCAGCATCCTGTTGGCCTTGACCGTGGCCTTTGTGTTGGTGATGGCGTTCTTGATCGTCGCGGTGTGGCGTGGCGCTGCGCGTACTGAACGAGCTCGCACCTCTCACGGTGATGCCCGCTTGGAGTTGCTCTGGACGTTGGTGCCTGCAGTCGTCTTGATCTGGATCGCCGTGGCCCAAGGACCTACGTGGCGCGCCATGAAAGGGGACGCGCGCATGTTGGATCGTCCGCCGCTGGCGCGCGTGGAAGCGGCGCAGTTCGATTGGCGCTTTCGCTATCCAGGCGCAGATGGCGCCTACGACACAGCAGACGACTTGGTGTGCGTGCACGAGCTAGTCGTGCCTGCAGGCGAACCCGTTGTGCTGGCGATGCGCACCCGCGATGTGATCCACAGCTTCTTTGTGCCGGATTTCCGCCTCAAGCAGGACATCTTGCCCGGCCGTGACACCAAGTTGTGGTTCCAAGCACCTGCTAGTGGACAGCACGAATTGGTGTGTGCCGAACTGTGCGGCTGGGGACACTACAAGATGGCTGGCTCGGTGCGTGTCGTCGGGCGCGAGGAGTACTCGGCGCATCTGGCCGAGTTGGCGCTGCGCTTGACGCACAACGGTACTGAGGAGCGCCCATGAGTCGATCGCGCCTATGGTCTTTGGACCACAAGACGATCGGGGTGCAGTTCCTCATCTCGTCTCTTGTGATGTTGTTGCTCGGCGGCTTGTTGGCCATGGCCGTGCGTTGGCAACTCGCCTGGCCTTGGACCGAGATGCCCATCGTGGGGCGTGCGCTCTTTGGTGATCATGGCCGAGTGATGAGCCCTGAGGGCTACACAGCGCTGTTCACGATGCATGGCACGGTGATGATCTTCTTCGTCATCATCCCGCTTCTCACGGGTGCCTTCGGCAACTACTTGATCCCGCTGATGATCGGCGCGCGCGACATGGCCTTCCCGCGCCTGAACGCCTTCAGCTTCTGGATCATGGTGCCGGGCATCGCGTGTGCGCTGGCTGGCTTTGCACTGGAAGGTGGTGCTGCCGCTGCGGGCTGGACGGCCTACCCGCCTCTGTCAACTGTACTTGGCGCTGCTCCGGGCAGTGGTGCAGGCCAGACCTTGTGGTTGTGGGCCCTGTTCTTCAGCGGGCTTTCGTCGCTCTCCGGCGCCATCAACTATGTGGTCACCATCGTGACCATGCGTGCACCGGGCATGTCGCTGATGCGCATGCCACTCACGGTGTGGGGCTTGTTTGTCGCTGCCATGCTGCAGTGCATGGCGCTGCCGGTGCTCACTGCAGCGACTGTGCTGCAGTACTCCGATCGCGCCTTGGGCACAGGCTTCTACTCTGATGCGGGCACGCCGCTCTTGTGGCAGCACCTGTTCTGGTTCTACAGCCATCCCGCGGTCTATGTGATGGTCGTGCCTGCGATGGGCATGGTCAGTGACATCTTGAGCGTGCACTCGCGCAAGCCCGTCTTTGGCTACAAGCCGATGGTGTGGGCGATGGTCGCCATCACGGGGCTTGGAGTGTTGGTGTGGGGCCACCACATGTTTGTCTCGGGCATGAGCCCCATCGCCGGCACGGGCTTCATGTTGAGCACCATCCTCATCGCCTTGCCTTCGGCGGTGAAGACCTTCAACTGGTTGGGCACGGTGTGGGGCGGTCGTTTGCGCTTGAATGCAGCGCTGCTCTACGCGCTGGGCTTTGTGTCGATGTTTGTCATCGGCGGGCTGTCGGGCATCTGGATGGCCGCGACACCTGTCGATGTCTACATGCACGATACGTATGTGGTGGTCGCGCACTTCCACTACATCGTGTTTGGTGGAACCTTGTTCGGTGTGTTCGCCGCGCTGCACCACTGGTTCCCCAAGATCACCGGCAAGCGCTTGGACGAGCGCCTGGGCAAGATCCACTTTGTGGGCACCTTCGTCCTGACGAACGCTGTCTTCTTGCCGATGCACCAAGCCGGCTTTGCGGGCATGGTGCGCAGGATCGCCGACCCGTACGCGTACAAGGCCTTCGAGCCGCTGCGCGAGCTGAATGTCTACATCACGATCGCCGCGCTGTGCCTCTTCGCGTGGCAAATCTTCTTTGTCATCAACCTGATCAAGAGCCTCTGGGGAGGAGCGCCGGCCGGCTCCAATCCGTGGGAGGCAGCCAGCTTGGAGTGGGAAGCCTCTTCGCCGCCTCCGCATGACAACTTTGATCGCGATGTGGTGGTCGTGCGCGGTCCGTACGAATACGGCGATGCAGCCGGCGAGAAGGACTGGTTGCCGCAAGCGCAACCACTGGAAAGGAGCACCCCTTGAACATGCACACCGGATCCAGCTCCACAAACGAGACGTGTCAGAGTCCTTGGCCGCGGCGCGCCGCGTTGGCCGCAGCGCTGCTGACCGTCCCGATCCTCTTGATCGGTGGCACGGTCACCACCTTGCGCGTAGGCATGGCTGTGCCTGATTGGCCGACCACCTTTGAGCAGAACATGTTCACGTACCCGCTCTCGGAGATGCTGCGGGATATGGGCGTGTTTTGGGAGCACAGCCATCGCCTGTGGGGCGCATTGGTCGGGTTTGCCGTGCTGTGTACCTGTGTGTTGACCTTGGTGTACGAGCGCAGCGTGCGCTTGCGTTGGTTGTCCGTGGTCGCCTTGCTCGCTGTGAGCGCGCAAGGTGTGTTGGGTGGCTTGCGCGTGCTGGAGAACAGCCAGCACTTGGCCTTCTTGCACGGCACTTTTGCGCAAGGCTTGTTCACGCTCTTCTGCGCTCAGGCTTTGTTGCACAGCACGAGTTGGCGCCAAGCGCTGCCGCGTGCGAGTGCACAGGTCGCGTTCCTCAAGAAGTGGGGACTCGTGACCTCTGTAGCCATCTACGTGCAGATTGCTCTCGGCGCTTGGACGCGACATAACGGCGGCATGCATGCGCTGTTCGCGCACATGGGACTGGCGTTGCTGGTCACGGGACTGGTCGTGGTGCTGGGGGCGGGCTGCGGCAAGGTCGCTGACGAAGGCGGAGCCGATGCACCACGTTGGCGCGCACTCAAGCGCCGGCTGCACCTGTTGCTCGGTGTGCAAGTGCTGTTGGGCATTCTCGCCGCCGTGTGGGTCTATCTCGTGACTGGGCCACACAATCCCGTTTCGGTAGGCGAAGCGGTCTTCGCGACTTTGCACGTGGCTGTGGGAGCGTTGCTCTTGTGGTCCACGGTATCCTGCTGGCTCTGGACGCGGCGCACGTTGCGCGCGCACTAAGCCCACCCGCACCACCTCGGATCATGACTCATCCCCGCAGCGAACTTGTGACAGCTCCCGGCTTCGCTGCCGATGTCGCCACGCTGTTCAAGGCGCGCATCGCGGTCTTCGTCTTTGTGGCCGCCTTGGTCGGAGGGCTCGTGGCGCCCGCCACGGACTTCACGCTCGCTCGCGTTTTGGAAGCAGCTGCTTGGGTGACGGTCTCCGCTGCCGCGGCCAGTGCGTTCAACCAAGTCCTCGAGCGCGACACAGACCGCTTGATGCAGCGCACGCGCAATCGTCCAGTCGCCGCCGGCCGCATGGCGCCGCGCGATGTGTTGTTGGTGGCTTCGCTGCTCGCGGTTGCCGCCGTGTTGGGCTTGTCGGTGCGCTTCGGCCTCGTGTCGGGACTGCTCACGCTCGGCACCTTGTTCGCTTATGTGGCGGTGTACACGCCGCTCAAGCGTCACAGCACGCTGAACACCTTGGTGGGAGCCGTGCCCGGTGCTGCACCGCCGCTCTTGGGCTACGCAGCCATCGCAGGCTCTGTCGACGGTTGGGCCTTGATCCTCTTCGCCATCGTGTTCGTGTGGCAGTTCCCGCACTTCATGGCGATTGCCTGGCTCTATCGCGAGGACTACACGCGCGGCGGCCTGCGCATGTTGGCGAGCGAGTCCGACGGCGAACGCATGGCTGCCCGCTCGGCGTTCATGCATGGCTTGGTGCTGCTGCCGGTGTGCATGTTGCCGTCGCTGCGCGGTGATGCGGGCCTGCTGTTCACGGTGTCGGCCTTGGTGTTGTCAGTGCTCTACCTCGCGGCGGCGGCGCGTTTCGCCGTACGTCCCGAGCGCAGCAGTGCACGCCTGTTGTTGTACACCTCTTTGGTCCATTTGCCGTTGGTGCTGGTCGCCGTGGTGCTTGACCCGCGCACGGGAGCCTTGGCACGTCTGGGCTGGACTGGCTTGAGCCGGACCTGAGTCATGACGGTAGCCCTACCACACACACCTGATCGCGCGCGCTTGGGCGTGTTGGTGTTCTTGGCTACCGAGGTCATGTTCTTCGCGGGCCTGTTCAGTGCCTTGGTGGTGCTGTCGCCGGTGAAGTCCATGCAGCTCGACGTAGCACTCGCGAGTGCTATGACCGCCATGTTGGTGGGGTCGTCCGTGGCGTTGCATGTTGCCCTGTTGCGTCGCACTGCTGCTCGTGCACAAGCGCTCCTGCTCGCCTTTGTTGCTCTGCTCCTTGGTGCGCTGTTCCTCGCCACGATGACCTACGAGTGGAGTGTGCTGCTCACCGCAGGGCACCTGCCCGCGACGGATCTTTGGCACGCGTGTTTCTATGTGTTGACCGGCGTGCATGGACTGCATGTGCTCGTTGGCGTGCTGTGGCTGGCAGCCGGTTGGGTCGGTCTTGCGCGCGGTTCGCACGGACGCGCGTTAGAACTCGGCGCGCTCTACTGGCACTTTGTAGACGCAGTCTGGCTGTTGCTCTTCTGGAAGCTGTACCTGGCCTGAGGCCCTTATGACCGAACCCACTCAAGCTGCACCGTCACCGCGTCCGTCTCAACCGGTACCCATGTGGATCCTGGGTGTGGCCCTCTTCAGCCTCGTGCTTGTGGTGGTGCTCGGCGCTTGGCTGGCCTCGGGGGTGATCCCCACCAGTGCCGCCGATTCCCTGTTGGCCCAGCCCGCGGAGTCGCCGGAGCGTTTCAACGCCATCGCCCCCTTCGAGTTGGTCGAGCGTTCGGGGCGCACCGTGACGCATCAAGATTTGCGCGGCAAACCGTGGGTGGCTGGATTCATCGTCACGCGTTGCACGGGGCCATGCCCCAAAATCAGCGGCAACATGAAGCTCTTGTCCAGCAAACTTGACGGTGTTGATGCGCGCTTGGTCACCATCAGTGTGGACCCCGAGCACGACACGCCGGAAGTGCTGGCAGCATATGCTAGGAACCTCGGCGCTGACGAGTCGCGCTGGTGGTTCTTGACCGGCACGCCCCAAGCCATCCAAGACGTCTCGGTCAAGAGCTTTCAACTGCCGGTAGAGAAGGATCCCGCAGCTCCTGTAGGCCAACTGGTCACGCACCGTACCGTCCTGGTGGTGGTGGATGCCGACGGGTTTGTGCGCGGGTACTACGACGGCGAGGGCGAAGAGGGTGTCGCGCAAGCAGCCGCCCGTGCGGCTTATCTTGCTCAGGCGGCCAAGTAGACCCACAGTCAAGTAAACCTGACAGTCACAATCTCATGACAGAGCTCCCTACACCCGAGCAAGCGTCCGTGCTCCCGCTCGTCAACGCCTGCCTCAACGGCACTGCGGCTGCATTGCTGGTGTGGGGACTGTGGGCCATCAAACGTGGTCAACGCGAGCTGCATGGCCACTTGATGAAGGCGGCCTTCCTCGTGTCGACGGCCTTCCTCATCTCGTACTTGTGGTATCACTTCGGCGCGCAAGCCGAGTTGGGGCCGACCAAGTTCCATGGCACCGGGCTGTCAAAAGTGCTGTACCTCGTGATGCTGGCGACGCATGTGTTGCTCGCGATCGTCAACTTGCCGATGGTGCTGCGTACGCTGTGGTTGGCGCACAAGGAACGCTGGGACGCCCACCGTCGCTTGGCCAAGCCCACGTTCGCTATCTGGCTCTATGTCTCGGTCACAGGCGTGCTGGTGTACCTGTGCCTGTACCAATGGAACCCCGTGCCATGAAGCGGCAGTTGTGGTGCGCCTTGGTGATGGTGCTGCTCGCCCGCAGCGGCTGGACCTGACCCAGCTGCCGCGAGGCGGTCGCCTCGTCCCACGAGAGTGTGCGCTCCGGCATCGCTGACGGGGTGTGGTTCTTGTTTGGGGCACTCTTGTTGGCACTCGGCGTGGCCGCACTGGCAATGCGCCAAGCACTCCGCGCCAACCGTGGTTGAGCGCTGGTGCTACGCCACGGCGCCGAGTCCGATCGGAGCGTTGCTGGTGGCGTGTACGCCTCGCGGTGTGGTTCGTGTGGCTGGCGGCTCTTCGGTGGCCGACCTTGCTAAACAAGCCCAGCGCAGCGGTCGCGCGGTGAACCTCGTCGAGGACGCGCGCGCCGTGTCTTCCGTCGTGCGCGGCTTGGAGCAGTGGTTCGCAGGCGAGAGCCGCAGCTTTGCGCTTGAGGTCGATTGGGTAGGTACGGAGTTCGAGCGCAGTGTGTGGCATGAGCTGCAGCGCATTCCGTTTGGAAGCACGCGCACCTATGGCCAGTTGGCGCACACCTTAGGTCGGCCGGGTGCAGCGCGGGCGGTGGGCACGGCAACCGGGCGCAATCCGTTGTTGCTGGTCGTGCCGTGCCACCGTTTGCTCGGAGCCGCGGGCTTGGGTGGTTTTTCGGCGCCGGGTGGTGTGCGTACCAAACAGCAACTGCTGGAGTTCGAGTCGGGCTTGTACAAGTTTCGTTGAGGCGCGTGTTCGCGTGGACGCGTGACCCTTCGCGCGCGTCAGGCAGGTGTGAAGCACTTCCTTACGCTCGTACCGTTTGCTGCGCGGCTACCGGACCACATGCCTTGGGTGTTGTGTGTGCCGGCGCTGGCATGGTGTTGGATGTCGTTGTTGGGGCCGATCTCACAAGCGCGTGAGGTGGGCGAGCCTGTCGTGTGGGTTGCGGACCGCGATCGATCGCGTATCTATGGACTGGACGCTGACATGATCTTGTCCCAACGGCGCGAAGTGGGCTGGCCATTGCGGGTCGTTGCGCGCAGCGATGGTGGGCTGTGGGTTGCGCGTTCCGGCAATGCAACGCCTGATTTTGGGGCGCGTTTGACACTCTTGCTTCCAGAGACTGGTGGCCCGGGTGTGCAGCCGTCTGGTTGGCAGGAGGCCGGGGAATTGTGGCTGGATGCTTTTGTGGATTGCGCCCTAGCTCCCGATGACAGTCTGTGGTGCTTGGAGCGCAGCGCGGGTGGCAGCACGCGTTTGCTGCATGTGCGTTCGGATGTCACCACCGAGTGCTTGTTGCAAGGCCAGTTTCTGCATGTGCGCGTGACCCGCGCGGGTGTGTGGTGTGTGACGGCGGATCAACGCCTGCTCCATGTCTCGTTCCAAGGTGCTGTACAAGGCGCCATCTCGTGGGGACGACCGATTGTGGATCTGGTGCCGAAGGGTACGGCGCACCATGGAATGTGGGTGCTCTTGGGCGGCGAGCAGCATGCACTCACCTGCGTGCAAGCAAACTTGACAGCTCTGTGGTGGCGTGAACTGCCGGTACGCGCCACGGAGTTGGCTTTGGACCCTGATGTAGGTGGCGGCCTTGATGGATGTGGAGGCTGGCTCTTGGATCCGCGTGGTGGGACGCTGCTGCGTGTCACGCAAGGTGCAGGGGCTACGCCGGAGGTGACATTGGCGGTCGTTACGCCACAGGTGGCTCTGGCTGCGCCACGTTTGTTGCTGGCGATGCCAGGCGCCGTGGCCGTGGTTGCTTCACCGGGCGGGCTGCTGCGCTACGACCATGCGGGCCAGATTCTGCCGGG